>JBJMTY010000330.1:0-14177 GCA_045811445.1 Allosphingosinicella sp.
CGCCGGCGCCGGCGCCGCCCGCGCCGCCGGTGTCCGCCGTCGCCGCGGCGCCCTGGCCGTCGGCGATGACGGCGGCCGGCCCGAGCGTGACCTTGGCGCCGAGGCCCGCTTCGAGCGTGGCGGTGCCGCCCGTGCCCGCGCCACCGGCCTGGCCACCGCCGAAGCCGGTGGCGTCGAGCTGCACGCCGCCCGGCGCGCCCAGCGTGCCGCCCTTGGCGGTGAGCTGGGCATTGCCGCCCTGGCCGGTGCCGCCGGTGCCGCCGCCGAACGAGACGATCGCGCCGCCGGTGCCGGTCGCGTCGAGGCTCGCCGCGCCGGTGAGGGTCATCGCGCCCGGCGCAGCGACCGCCAGCATCGCGGTGCCGCCGGTTCCCGCCGGCGCCTGCGCGACGCCGCCCGCCGTGGCCGCGCCGGTGCCGCTGGCGAGCAGCTTGGTCGTGCCGGTCACGGCGAGCGTGCCGGAATTGGCGGTGAGCGAGGCGGTGCCGCCGGTGCCGGCGCCGCCGCTCATCGCCGGCTTGGCCCCCGTCCCGCCCGCGCCGCTGGCGTCGGCGGTGAGCTTGCCGCCGACCGTGACCGCGCCGCCGTTCACCACCACGCTCGCCGCGCCGCCGGTGCCGTTGCCGGCGATCAGCGCCGCTTGGTCGAAGCCGCCGCGGCCGATGGCGCTCAGCAGCAGGTCGCCGGCGACGCTCACGGTCGAGCCGTTGGTGGCGATCCCCGCCTCGCCGCCGACATTGTCGAGGCCGGGCGAGCGGGTGAAGGCGGTGCCGTCGGAGCGCAGCGCGAGGTTGCCCGCGACGCTCACCGTGCGGCCGGCGGCTGGGTCGATTCGGGCGCGAAGGTCGCCGGTAAGGTCGGCATTGCCCGAGAAGCTCGTGTCGGAATTGGCGCTGTCGATGATGAAGTCGGCGAGCGCGGTGCCAAGCACGTCCGAAGTGAAGGTGCCGCCATGGACCAGGAAGCTCGCCGCCGGAGTCGGCGGGGCGGCGGCGAAGGCGTCGGCGGCGCTGACGTTGCGACCGGCCGAGAGGATGATCTCGCCATTCTTCACCGCCGCGTTGATCGCCGGCGCAAAGCCGATCCGGCCTTCTAGCAGAGCGGTGATCGCCTGGTTCTTGGGCACCGCGACCATGTAGATGCGGTGGTTGTCCCCCGCGCCCGTGCTCGCCGGGCCCTGGGTGGTGCCGTCGTGGACCAGCGTGTTGACCGCGCTGCTGCTCCCCGTCTTGACGACGATGTCGAACAGGCCGGAATTGATCGTGAGGCTGACCCCTTCGGCGGCGACGAGGGCGGCGCTGCCGTTGACGTCGATGACGCCGTGCTGCTCGACGATGGGCGCGGCGACGGCGATGTAGCTGCCTTCGTTCTGGGCGCTGATCTGGGCGCCGGCGGCGATCGTGACGCGCGACTTGGCATCGACCGCGCCGGTCAGGGCGTAGGTGTTGGCGACGAAGAAATTGCCGTTGGGGTCGAGCGCCGGGTCGATGGTGGTGAGCAACAGGCTGCCGACGTCGATCACCGCCTTGGCGCCGATCAGGATGCCGCCCGGGCTGTAGAAGGCGACGGTGCCGCCGCGCGCCGTCCCGCCGGCGCTCTGCAATTGGCTGATGATCGTGCCGTTGAGCGCGATGGCCCGCGACGGATCCTTGGGGATGATGCGGTTGAGCACCATGAAGCTGGGATTGTTGGGGCCGTTGATGAAGGTCGCGACGTTGCCGGCGGGGAGGAAGTCGATCGCCGGGCCGCCGATGGCGGCGTCGGTGGGGCTCCACAGCAAGACGGCGCTGGGCGAATCGACACGGATCGTCTCGCTGGTCGCCCCGGTCGGGATGCGGGTGGCGGCGCCCCAGGTGACGACGTGGGTGCCCTGGAAGGCCTGGGCGTCGGCGCGGCCGGCCAGCAAGGCGGCGGCGGCGCTGCCGAGCAGCAGAAAAGCGCGGGAGGTCATCGCATCCTCCAGGGTGTGAGGCGGGTCGTGAAGCTGACGAGCAGGCGCGGGTCGGGCGCGCGGGCGAGCAGGCCGGCGCGCTGGAGCGGCACAGCGAGCGCGACCTCGATCTGGCCGCGATCCTCCCAGACGGCGCGGACGCCGCCGCCGGCCGAGGCGAGATGCTGGGGGCCTGGCGAGGTGAAGGTGCGGTCGTTGTTGGCGACAGCGGCATAATCGAAGAAGGCGAAGGGCTGGAGCGCCCAGCGCCGGCCGCGTGCCGGCAGCAGGCTGCCCCAGCGTATCTCGGCCTGGACGCCGAGCCCCTTGTCGCCGAGCAGCACGCCCGGATCGTAGCCGCGCCCCACCGTATAATTGCCCGCCGCGAATTCCTCGAAGCTGAGCAGCGGCTGGCCGCTCGCCTGGCCCTTGACGCCGAGCGAGAAAGCGAGCCGCGGCACCGGCCGGTACTCGACCGCCGCGTCGAGCCGCGCCACCGCCGCGTCGGGCCGCCCCTCGAGATGGCTGGGCGGTACCGCACCGGGGGCGATGCAGCGGGCGAAGCCGGGGCCGCAGGCCTCGCTCGCGCCGAGCATCGAAAGGCCCTTGCGGAACTCGACCCCGCCCCCGGCGCGCCAGCGCGGCTCGGCGCCGTTATAGCCGGAGCGCTCCCCGAAGCTCGCGGCGTCGGCGAGGGCGAAATCGAGCCGGGCGAAGGCGACGCGCAGCTTGTCGAGGCTGAGCGGCAGGCCGTTGAGGCGGACGCGCTGATCGATCCAGTCCAGCCCCGCCGCCGCCCAGACGCTCGCCGCCTGCCGTCGCACGACCGGGTAGCGCGCTTCGCCGGTCGCCAGCAGGGTGTGGGCGCGGACGTGGAGACTGGGGTCGGCGAGCTCGGGATCCGCCCAGGCGTAGGTGAAGCGGCCCGACAGAGTGAAACCCTCGCCGCCGAGTCGCATGTCATGGCCGATTTGCAGCGTCTGCTGCTCGCTGAAATCGGCGGTCGAATAGAAAGCGAGGCTGGTCCGGTCGCCGAGCCCGGTGAGGCCGTACAGCTCGGCGCGCACCAGCCCGCCCCACGGCCCGATCTCGTGCGAGCCGTAATTCTGCACATTGGCCTCGACCATCAGCGGCGTCCGCTCGACCGAGACTTCCCCCACCACCTCGCCCGGCGCCGCTTCGGCGGAGCGGAGGCGGAGGCGGACGTCGAGGCCCGGCAGGTCAGAGGCGAGCAGCAAATAGCGCTCCGCTTCGAAGCGATTGAAGGCCTCCGCGCGCTTCAGCGGCTCGAGATAGCCGGCGACGGCGCGCTCCTCGCGCCCCGCGTCGCCGCGGACGTGGATCGCGACCAGCTTCGCCATCAGCACCCGCAAGCGCAGCCGGCCGTCGGCGATGTGCTGCTCGGGCACCTCGACGGCCGCGACATAGCCCGCGTCGCGCAGGATGGTCGCGGCGCGGTCGCGTATCTCGCAGACGATGGCGATCGGCTGCTCGGTGCCGACATAGGGCTCCCAGGCGCGACGCAAGGCTTCGGCCGGCAGCCCCTTCAGCCCTTCGAACGCCACGTCCTTGAGGGTGAAGCGGATGGCGGCGAATTCGGGCGCCTCGAGCGCGCAGGGCGAGCGCTCGACGCCGCCTTCGACGCTGAGCCGCGCCGGCCCCGGCAGCGCCGGCGGCGGCCGGGGCCGCTCGACTTCCTCGCGGGTCGGGGGGCGCGGGATGCCCTGGGCGGCCAGCGGCATCGGCAGCAAGGCGAATGCGGCGAGCAGGGCACTGGGCGCCAGGCTTGGCGCGGAACTGGACGCTCGCGTCACTCGCTTCTCTCCACAGAGCCGAGGCGACCCCGACTGTGGACTGAAGGGGCGCGACTGACAAGCGGCGCGGACCGGGTTTGCATGTGGGCCGATCGTTGGGCAGGAGGGCGACATGACCAGTCCCCCCTCCCCGGCCCTGCTCGCCGCCCTCGCCGAGCGGCTCGGCCCCCGCGGCCTGACCCGCGAGCCGGACGATCTCGCGCCGTGGACCACCGACTGGCGCCGGCGCTGGCACGGCCGAGCCGCGGCACTGGCCTCGCCGGCCAGCAGCGAGGAAGTCCGTTTCGTCGTGGCAAGCTGCGCGGCAGCGGGCGTCGCGATCGTCCCCCAGGGCGGCAACAGCTCGATGGTGGGCGGCGCGACGCCGGATGCGAGCGGCGACGCCATCTTGTTGTCGCTGCGGCGCATGAACCGGATCCGCGCGCTGTCGCCTGAGGACAATGCGCTCACCGCCGAGGCCGGCGCGATCCTCGCCGACGTCCACGCCGCCGCCGCGTCGATCGAGCGGCGCTTTCCGCTCAGCCTCGGCGCCAAGGGCAGCGCGACGATCGGCGGCCTCGTTTCGACCAATGCCGGCGGCACCCAGGTGCTGCGCTTCGGGCCGATGCGGTCGCTGGTGCTCGGGCTGGAGGCGGTGCTGCCCGACGGGAGCCTGCTCGAAGGCCTGTCGGCGCTGCGTAAGGACAATCGGGGCTACGACTTGAAGCACCTGCTGATCGGGGCGGAGGGGACGCTCGGCATCGTCACCGCCGCGAGCCTGCGCCTCGCGCCCGCCATCGGCTCGCGCGGCGTGGCCTGGATCGGCCTCGCCTCTCCCGCCGATGCGCTCACTTTGCTGCGCGCGCTCGAAGCGCGGACCGGCGCCGCGGTGGAGAGCTTCGAGCTGGTGCCGGCGCTCGCCCTCGACCTCGTGCTGCGCCACGTTCCCGGCACCCGCGCGCCGCTGGCGGGAGCGCATCGCTGGCACGTTCTCGTCGAGGCGGTCGCGCCGCAAGGCGATTCCGATGCCTCCGCCATGCTCGCCGCCGCGCTCGAGCCGGCGCTGGGGGACGGGCTCGTCGAGGACGCCGCGCTCGCCGCCTCGGACGCGCAGGCCGAAGCCTTCTGGCGGATCCGCGATTCGATCTCGGAAGCCGAGCGCCACGACGGCCCCGCCGCCAAGCACGACATCTCCGTTCCGGTCTCCGCGATGCCGGACTTCATGGAGAGGGTCGGGGCGTCGGTGGAGGCGCGCTTCCCCGGCACGCGCGTCATCGCCTTCGGCCATCTCGGCGACGGCAACGTGCATTTCAACGTCCGCGCCCCGGCCGGCGCCCCGCCGGCCTGGGTCGAAACCGAAGGCGAGGCGGTCAGCGCTTTCGTCTATGACGAGGTCGCGGCGGCGGGCGGATCGATCTCGGCCGAGCACGGCATCGGCCAGATGAAGCGCGAGGCGCTCGCCCGCACCGTCGGCGACGCCCGCCTCGCCGCCCAACGCGCCGTCAAGCGCGCGCTCGACCCCAAAGGCCTGTTCAATCCGGGCAAGCTGCTACCCGACTAAGCAGCCGCTCGACCACCTCCGCCAGCCCTTCCGGCCAGGGCCGGGGACCGAGGCCGAAGGTGGCGGCGAAATCCTCGCTGTCGAGCCGGCTGTCGGCTGGACGCGGCGCCCGGGCCGGCCATTCGGCGCTTCCGATCGGGACCACCTCCGCCCACGGACCCCCTTTCGCGCGGCTCTGGGCGAATATCTCGCGCGCGAAATCGGCCCAGCTGGCCGAGCCGGCACCGGCATAATGGAAGGTTCGGCCCGCGCCGGCCGCCGGGTCCCGGCGCCAGACCTCCCCGAGGCGGAGGATCGCCCGCGCGAAGTCGAGCGCGGACGTGGGGCTGCCGACCTGGTCGGAGACGACCCGCACCTGGTCCTGGCGGCGGGCGAGGTCGAGCATCGTCTTCACGAAATTCCGCCCGAACGGGCTGTAGAGCCAGGCGGTGCGGAGGATGACGTGCCCTCCCGCCACCGCGCGCACCGCCGCTTCCCCGGCGAGCTTGGTGCGGCCGTAGACGGAGGCGGGCCCGGTCGGATCGTCCGGCCGGCGCGCGCGCCCGGCGGGGTCCGCGCCGCCGAAGACATAATCGGTGGAGACGTGGATCAGGCGCGCGCCCGCTTCGGCCGCGGCGGCGGCAAGCCGACCGGGCGCCAGCGCGTTGAGCGCCTGCGCCAGCTCCGGCGCGTCCTCGGCGCCGTCGACGTCGGTGTAGGCGGCCGCGTTGACGACGAGGCTGGGCCGCAGGTCCGCGAGCGCGCGCGCGACGCCGGCGAAATCGAGCAGGTCGATCTCGGGACGGCCGGCGAGGACCAGCTCGACCGGCTCCCCGGGCGCGACTTCGGCGAGGCTGCGGGCGAGCTGGCCGCTGCGGCCGACGACGAGGAGGCGCGGCCGCTCAGGCGCCGCCATGGTCCGCGAGGTCGCGACGGGCCTCGGCGAAGGACGGGGCGACCCGGTCCTTGTCCGAGAGCGTGAAGCCGGCCGCCGCGCCGGGCCAGGCGATGGCGATGTCGGGGTCGTCGTAGCGTATCGTCCGCTCATGCCCGGGCGAGTAGGGCGCCGAGACCTTGTAGAGCACTTCCGTTCCCGGCTCGAGCGTGACGAAGCCGTGGGCGCAGCCCGCCGGAAGGAAGATCTGGTTCCAGGCCGCGGCGGAGATTTCGAGGCCGGCCCAGCGGCCGAAGCTGGGCGAGGCGGGGCGCAGGTCCACGGCGACGTCGAAGATCGCGCCCCGCACGACGCGCACCAGCTTCGCCTGGGCGAAGGGCGCGACCTGATAATGAAGGCCGCGCAGCACCCCCGCCGCTTCCGAACGGCTGTGATTGTCCTGGACGAAGGCGATGTCGAGGCCGGCCGCGGCGAAGGCGGAGGCGCTCCACACTTCCGAGAGGAAGCCGCGCGCATCGCCGTGCCGCTCGGGCACGATCTCGACGACGCCGGCGATGGCGAGAGGGCGGAGGCGGGGCACGGCGGCGGTCAAGCGCTTCGTCCGGCGGCGAGGCCGAGCCGCTTGCCAGCGGCGCACTGGCGCAATGGGCCCCACCAGGCTTCCGATTCGAGATACCAGGCGACGGTGCGGGCCAGACCGGATTCGAAGCTCTCTTGCGCCCGCCAGCCAAGCTCGGCTTCGATCCGCGACGGGTCGATGGCATAGCGCCGGTCATGGCCGGGCCGGTCTTCGACGAAGCGGATGAGATCGGCGTGGGGCGCCCCGCCGGGCCGCGGCCGCATCTCGTCCAATATCGCGCAGATCGCCTCGACGACGTCCAGGTTCGACCGCTCCGAGCGGCCGCCGATCAGATAGGTGCGGCCCACCGTTCCGCGCCGCATCACCGCCTCCAGCGCCCGGGCGTGGTCTTCGACGTGCAGCCAGTCGCGGACATTGTCGCCGCGTCCATAGACCGGCACGGGCAGGCCCTGGAGCGCGTTGAGGATGGCCAGCGGGATCAGCTTTTCCGGAAAGTGCCAGGGCCCGTAATTGTTCGAGCAATTGGAGACGATCGCCGGCAGGCCGTAGGTGCGGTGCCAGGCGCGGACGAGATGATCGGAGGCGGCCTTCGAGGCCGAATAAGGCGAGGACGGGTCGTAGGGCGTCGCGTTGGTGAAGGCGCCGCCGTCCAGCGGCAGGTCGCCGAACACCTCGTCGGTCGAGACGTGATGGAAGCGGAACGCCTCCTTTCGGGCCGGCGGCAGTCCGCGCCAATAGCCCAGAGCGGCCTCGAGCAGGCGGTAGGTGCCGACGATGTTGGTCTCGATGAAGGGGGCGGGGCCGTCGATCGACCGGTCGACATGGCTCTCCGCGGCGAGGTGCAGGACGGCGTCGACCCGCTCCTCCTCGAGCAGCGCCGCGACCGTCGCGGCGTCCGCGATGTCGGCCTGGACGAAGCGATAGGTCGGCGCCTGCTCGATCTCGGCGAGCGAGGCGAGGTTGCCGGCATAGGTCAGCTTGTCCAGATTGACGACGCGGTAGCCGCCGGCGCGCACGAGATGCCGGCAGACCGCCGAGCCGATGAAGCCGGCGCCGCCGGTGACGAGCACCGTCAAGGCGGTCATCGCGACCGCCGCTCGAGCGGCGGGGGGCCGGGCGCTGCCGCCCGGCCCTCGGCGACCCGCCGCTTCAGGAAGGCGCCATATTGCGAGCTGCCCAGCGCTTCCGCGGCGGCGAGCAATTGCGCGTCGGAAAGATAGCCGAGCTCGTAGGCGATCTCCTCGGGCGACATCACCTGCATGCCCTGGCGCTGCTCGACGGTGCGCACGAAGCCCGAGGCGTCGTGCAGGCTGTCGTGGGTCCCCGTGTCCAGCCAGGCGAAGCCGCGGCCCAGCGTCACCACCCGCAACGCGCCCCGCTCGAGATAGGCGCGATTGACGTCGGTTATCTCCAGCTCCCCGCGCGCCGAAGGCGTGACGGCGGCGGCGATGTCGGCCGCATCGCGATCGTAGAAATAAAGGCCGGTGACCGCCCAGTTGGACGGCGGCGCCGACGGCTTCTCGACGATCTCGATGGCGCGGCCGCTGTCCGGGTCGAAGGCGACGACGCCGTAACGCTGCGGATCCTCGACATGATAGGCGAAGATCGTCGCGCCCGACGCCTCGACGGCGGCGGCCTGGAGCAGCGCCGAAAGGCCGGCGCCGAAGAAGAGGTTGTCGCCGAGGATGAGGGCGACGCCGTCGTCGCCGATGAAATCCCGCCCGATCAGCAAAGCCTGCGCCAGCCCCTCCGGCCGCGGCTGCTCGGCGTAGGACAGCGAAAGGCCGAAGGCGCTCCCGTCGCCCAGCAAGGCGCGGAACTGCGGCACGTCGCGCGGCGTCGAGATCACCAGTATCTCGCGAATTCCCGCCAGCATCAGGGTCGCGAGCGGATAATAGATCATCGGCTTGTCGTAGACCGGCAGCAGCTGCTTCGACACGGCAAGGGTGGCCGGATAGAGGCGGGAGCCGCTGCCTCCGGCGAGAATGATCCCCTTCAATCGCCCCTCCGAAAATCCGTCGGCGCCCGCGCTTGCGCGGCCTCGTCACGCCAGCGGTAGCATCGGCGCCGGGACGTGGCGATGGCGAAGTTCGCGGGAGGCGAAAGGGGCGGCGTCAGATCCGGTGGTAGCCGCGGTACCAATCGACGAAGCGCGGGATGCCTTCGTCGATGCTCGTCTTCGGCTCGAAGCCGAGGTCGCGCTGGATGGCGCCGATATCGGCATAGGTGTCGCGCACGTCGCCGGGCTGCATCTCGCGCAGACGCCGCTCCGCCTTGCGTCCGCACGCCTGCTCGATGAGGTCGATCATCCGGGTCAGCTCTTCGGAGCGGTGGTTGCCTATGTTGTAGAGGCGGTGCGGGCCGCGGCTGCCGCCGGCTTTCGTCTCCCCGTCGTCGGGCGGCGGGTTGTCGAGGGAAGCGACGATCCCGGTCACGATGTCGTCGATATAGGTGAAGTCGCGGCGCATATTGCCTTCGCCGAACACGTCGATCGGCTCGCCGGCGAAGACCGCCTTGGTGAAGATCCACATCGCCATGTCGGGGCGACCCCAGGGGCCGTAGACGGTGAAGAAGCGAAGGCCGGTCTGCGGCAGGCGGTAGAGATGGGCATAGGTCTCGCCGATCAGCTCGTCCGCTTTCTTGGTCGCCGCATAGAGGGACAAGGGGTGATCGACCCGGTCCTCGACGCGGAACGGCAGGGTTTCGTTGCCGCCATAGACCGAGGAGGAGGAGGCGTAGACGAAGTGACGCACCTTCCGGTGCCGCGCCACCTCGATCATGTTGAGGTGACCGACCAGGTTCGAGTGGACGTAGGCGTGGGGGTTCTCGATCGAGTATCGCACCCCCGCCTGGGCGCCGAGATGCACGATCCGGTCGAAATCTAGGCCGTCCAGCGCCCGGGTCAGCGTCTCGTTGTCGGCGAAATCGAGCTCCAGGAAGCGGAAGCCTTCATGTGTGGCCAACTCGGCGAGGCGGGCACGCTTCAGCCCCGGGTCGTAATAATCGTTGACGCAGTCGAGGCCGATCACCGCGTCCCCTCGCTCGAGGAGGCGCCGGCTGGTGTGGAAGCCGATAAACCCGGCGGCGCCGGTCACTATGGTGGGCATGCTTGCTTTCGCTCGAAGAGGGGAACGGCCCGCCGCTTAGACGAAGACGGGGGGTGAACTCAACGCGGTCACCGCCCCGCCGGAGTGGACTTGGCTAGGCAATCTCCTCTAACGGCTGCGCTGGACACTCAAACGAACGGCATTTCGGACGCAAACCCCTTGATGACGGCGGGAAAACTGACGAGCGCACGGCGCTCCCTGTGGCACCGGGTGCGTTTCCAGCTCGGCGTCGGCCTCTTGCTGGCGATCGTCCTCCCTTACGGAATCCGCTACCCGCTGGACCAGGCGGCGCACGACCTCAGCGCCCTCAACGAGTCGTTGATCGGTACGACGGCGGCGCTGATCGCGGGGTATTACGCCTTCCGCCGCGTATCGCATTACCCCGGCGTCCGCGCCTCCTACCACATCCTGCCGTCGTTCGCCGCTTCCTATGGAGCGGTTCTGGCGGTCTTCTTTTTCGCCCGCCTCGACTACAGCCGCCTGCATTTCTTCGGCAGCTTCGTGCTGGCGGGCTTCTGGTATTACGTCGTTTACTTCAAGCTGCAGCGCCAGCAGCGGCTGACGATAGGGGTGGTGCCATTCGGGGAAGTCCGCCACCTGCTCGACATCCCCGACGTCGGCTGGGCCTTTCTCCCCGATCCCGCCGACGTCCACACACCCTATGACGCGATCGTCGCGGACCTGCGCTTCGACATCCCCGACGAATGGGAGCGTTTTCTCGCCGACCGCGCCTTGGCCGGCACCCTCGTCATGCACGTCAAGCAAATGGAGGAATCGCTCACCGGCAGAGTGTCCATCGAGCATCTTTCCGAAAATAATTTCGGGTCGCTCATCCCGGGCATCGTCTATGCGAAGATCAAGCGCGGGTGGGATTTCGCCGCCGCGCTGGCGCTGCTGCCCCTGCTCGCGCCCTTCCTGCTGGCCGTCGCGCTGCTGATCCGGATCGACTCCTCCGGCCCGGTGCTGTTCGTCCAGGAGCGGATGGGCTTTCGAGGCCGCACCTTTCACATGTACAAATTCCGTTCGATGCGCGTCCATGCGGCAGAAGACCCGCGCTTCGCCGCCATGACGCAGGACGACGATCAGCGTGTGACGCGGCTCGGACGCCTGATCCGCCGCTACCGGATCGATGAGCTTCCCCAGATCCTCAACATCCTGAGGGGCGAGATGAGCTGGATCGGGCCCCGGCCGGAGGCGGTGGCCCTTTCGCAATGGTACGAGGCCGAGCTGCCCTTCTACCGCTACCGCCATATCGTGCGGCCGGGCATCACCGGCTGGGCACAGGTCAGGCAGGGCCACGTCGCAGACGTCGAGGACGTGCTGTGGAAGCTCCAGTACGATTTCTACTACATCAAGAGCTTCTCGTTCTGGCTCGACCTGCTCATCGTAGCGCGTACGATCCGCACCATCGTCAGCGGTTTCGGCGCCCGCTGAGCGGCGGGAGGCCGCGCCGCTACTGCCCGGCGCGCGCCGCCGCGGCCGCCGGCGGCCGGTCGGCGTCGGTCGGCACATAGGCCGGGTTCCAGCGCGCCAGCCACTTGTTGGCTTCCTCGAGCCATTGGGCCGCCACGTCCTCATAAGGCAGATTGTGGGTACCCTCGGGCTGCTCGACGTAGCGGAAATCCTCATTCTCGCGCTTCCCGGCGCCTTTCAGGCGGGCGACGACCGTATGCGGCTGCTCGATCGGGATGCGCTGGTCGCGCACGCCCGCGACGATCAGGATCGGCGACCATTTCGCCTCGACGTGCCGCCCCGGCGAAATGTCGGCGAGGTTCGCCGCCGTCGCCTGGTAGCGGGCGCCGAATTTACCGAACGCTTCGTAATCGTAGGCCTTCATCATCGGAAGGTCGTAGATTCCCGCGCCCGCTATCGCGCAGCGCCACACGCCGGGATCGCGCTGGGCGCCCCGCGCCGTCGCGTAGCCGCCATAGGACCATCCCATGATGCAGGCCCGCTTGGGATCGACGATGCCCTGCGACGCGAAATACGCGACCGCGTCGTTGAGGTCGTCCTGCATCGTCCCGCCATAGCCTTCGGGCGCGCGCCCCTTGAGGATGAAATCCTTTCCGTAGCCGCCGGAGCCCCGGTAATTGGGCTGGATCACGACATAGCCTTGCTCGGCGAGCGCCTGGTGCCACGGAAAAGCGCCGAACTCTTCCTCGTCGCGGATGCCGAAGGGCCCGCCGTGCGGCATGACCACCACCGGCAGATTCTTCTGGCCGAGCCGGTGGCGCGGCATGGTGACGACGGCGTGGATCTTGAGGCCGTCTCGCGCGGTGTAGACGATCGTCGACATCGGATTGAGCTTGGCGTCGCCGATCTCGGGCCGGACGCGCCCGATCAGGCCGAGCTTCCCGCTCGTGGTGTCGTAGAGATAAAAGGCGCCGGGCTGCGAGGGCGCGCCGACGAAGAAGATCACCCTCTCGTCCTTGCGGTCGTGCGAGACCATGTGCGCGTTTCCGGCGCCGAACGCCTCGTCCATATTGGCCTGGATGGCCTTGCGGTCGGGGTCGAACCAGTAATCGCGGTCGCCATTCTCGACGACGGTGACGCCGATCAGCTTGTTGCCGGCTTCGTTCGTATGAAGATTGCTTTCGACGTCGTAGCCGGGCCGCTCAAACAAGACGGGGCCGAGCGTCATGGTGCTCATGTCGACCTTGTAGACCTTGCGGTAGCCGTCCTTGTTGCTGAGGGCGATCGCCTGGTCGGGCTCGTCGAGGAAGATGCTCGGAACGATGTTGGCGGAGGTGAAGGTCGAATCGGCGGCGTTGGCGACGGTGCGGAATTGCTCGTCGCCGTTGGAACGGTACATCAGCCGCTCCTTGCCCGAAGTCTCGTCATAGCCAAGGCCCGCGCGCACCACGCCCTTGCCATCGACGAGCCATTGGCCGACCAGCGGGTTGGGCCGCTGGAGGATGGTGAAGCGGCCGGTCGCGACGTCGACCCTGACCACCTCGGGCAATTGCCAGCGCTCGGTGCCGTAGGCATCGCTCTGGCGCTGGAGGACGAAGGAGCCCGTGTCATGGTCGATCTGCATCACGTCGGCGGCGTGGCCGGTGGCATGGTCCCAGGCGAGCGGCGTCAGCTTCTTGCTCTTGACGTTGTAGCCGACCACCCGGGTCACATCATAGCGCTGGCCGTAGAGCAGCTCGCGCGATGCCATGGTGACGATCACATTGTCGTTGCCGACCCAGTACCAGCCGGTGACGGTGCGGTCGCCGATGTCGCGGAACTCGGTGGTGGCGATGAAGAAATCAGGCGTCGCCGCGGGCTTGCTCAGGTCAATGATGCCGAGAAAGCCCTTCTTGTCCTTCGACATCTGCACGACGATCCTGGTGCCGTCGGGGGAGATGCGCGGCCCCTGCATGAAGGGGCGCTTGGCGAACAGGGCGATCGGGATGATGCCGTCCGGGGCGATGGCGGCCGGCTTCCCGGCCGGCTGCGCGGCCGCGGGCGCGGCGACAAGGGCGCTGGCGGCCAGCGCGGCGAACATCAGTTTCATAGATCAGGTCCCCCGTCCGAAAAGCTTTTGTTTTTAAGTCTATAGCGGTCGCCAGAGGCTGGCAACCACCGACGAAAAGCCCCGCCCGGAGAGGTCCGGACGGGGCTTTCGCGTCACCAATCGTGTCCCGGCCTCAGCCGGCGCCGTGCGCGGCGAGCGCCGCGAGCAGCAGCAGGGCGACGATGTTGGTGATCTTGATCATCGGGTTCACCGCCGGGCCCGCCGTATCCTTGTACGGGTCGCCGACCGTGTCGCCGGTGACGGCGGCCTTGTGGGCCTCCGAGCCCTTACCGCCATAATTGCCGTCCTCGATATATTTCTTGGCATTGTCCCAGGCGCCGCCGCCCGAAGTCATCGAGATGGCGACGAACAGGCCGGAGACGATCACGCCGAGGAGCAGGGCGCCCAAGGCCGCGAAGCCCGAGGCCTGGCCCGCCACCGCGGTGATGACGAAATAGACCAGGATCGGCGCCAGCACCGGCAGCAGCGACGGGATGATCATCTCCTTGATCGCGGCGCGGGTGACGAGATCGACGGTGCGGCCGTAATTGGGCCGGCTGGTCCCTTCCATGATCCCCGGATTGTCGCGGAACTGGGCGCGGACGTCCTCGACCACCGCACCGGCCGCGCGGCCGACCGCGGTCATGCCGAACGCGCCGAACGTGTAGGGGAGCAGGGCGCCGAGCAGCAGGCCGACGATGACGTACGGATTGCTCAGCGAGAAATCGACGGTGAGGCCACCGAAGAACTCGTGCAGGTCGGTCGTATAGGCGCCGAACAGGACGAGCGCGGCGAGCGCCGCCGAGCCGATCGCATAGCCCTTGGTCACC
>JBJMTY010000331.1:0-7840 GCA_045811445.1 Allosphingosinicella sp.
CAGGCGATCATCGGCCCCGGCACCAATTTGGTCGACGCCGCCGGCGAGGTGCTGAAGCTCCTCGGCCACAACATGCCTCCGCTCGAGAAGGCGGCGGAATGAGGGAAGTGCACAAGACAAGCCCCTCCCCTTCCGGGGAGGAGCAACCAACCTCCTCGCTTTGGCCGTCGAGTGCGCCCGCGCCCGGGCCACGTTGGGCGAGATCAGCGCCGCGCTCGAGGAGGCCTGGGGCCGCTACGACACATTGCCGGAGCCGGTCCGCGGCATCTACGGCGCCGCTTATGAGGGCGATGCCCGCTGGGCGCAGGCGGAGCAGGGCGTCGAGGCGATCGGCCGCCGCCTCGGCCGCAAGCCCCGCCTGCTCGTCGCCAAGATGGGGCAGGACGGCCACGACCGCGGCGCCAACCTCGTCGCCTCGGCCTTCGCCGACCTTGGCTTCGAAGTGGTCTCGGGGCCGCTGTTCCAGACGCCGGAGGAGAGCGCCCGGCTGGCGGTGGAGAAGCAGGTCGACGTGGTCGGCGCCTCCAGCCTCGCGGCCGGCCACAAGACGCTGGTGCCCGAGCTGATCGGGCACCTGCGCGATCTCGGCCGCCCCGACATCAAGGTGGTCGTCGGCGGCGTCATCCCCGCCCAGGATTACGACATGCTGCGCGAGGCGGGCGTGCAGGCGATCTTCGGCCCCGGCACCAATTTGGTCGACGCCGCCGGCGAGGTGCTGAAGCTCCTCGGCCACAACATGCCGCCGCTCGAGGAGGCGGCGGAATGAGGGAAGTGCACAAGACAAGCCCCTCCCCTTCCGGGGAGGGGTTGGGGTGGGGAGTGTCCGATTCCTCGGCAGCCGACAGCCCCCACCCCTCGATCCCCTCGCCTGAAGGGGAGGGGAGGAAAAGTTGGAGCCGGGCGGGGGCGGCCGCGGAATGATGGGGGCGCGCTTCACGCGGTGGGCGGAGCGCCGGGCGACCCGGGAAAGCGGCTGGATCGCGCGCGCGGTCGTAGCCGCCTTATGGGGTGCGATCGGCGCTCCGGTCTTGTGGGTCTTGCTCACGCCGATGTTCGGCCGCAGTGACGACGCGGTGCTATTCGCGTTGGCGGCTGCGATCGTTCTTTCGTTGGCGGGCTATGCCGTCACCGTGTCTCTCCTGCGAGCGTGGAGTCGATAGTGTTCTCGAAAATCCTGATCGCCAACCGCGGGGAGATCGCCTGCCGCGTGATCCGCACGGCGAAGAAGATGGGGATCGCGACGGTCGCGGTCTATTCCGACGCCGACGCGCGGGCGCCGCACGTCAGGATGGCGGACGAGAGCGTACGGCTGGGCCCCGCGCCTGCTTCCGAAAGCTATCTCAATGCGGAGCTGATCATCACGGCCTGCAAGGAGACTGGCGCCGAGGCGGTGCATCCCGGCTACGGCTTCCTCTCGGAGCGGGAGAGCTTTGCGCTGGCGCTGGAGGAAGCGGGGATCGCCTTCATCGGGCCGCCGCCGAACGCGATCGCGGCGATGGGCGACAAGATCGAATCGAAGAAGCTGGCCAAGGCGGCGGGGGTCAACGTCGTGCCCGGCTTCCTCGGCGACATCGCCACGACCGAGGACGCGGTGCGGATCGCCGGGGAGATCGGCTACCCGGTGATGATGAAGGCGTCGGCCGGCGGCGGCGGCAAGGGCATGCGCCTCGCCTGGTCCGAAAAGGACGTGCGCGAAGGCTTCGAGGCGACCAAGCGCGAGGGCCTCGCCAGCTTCGGCGACGACCGGGTGTTCATCGAGAAGTTCATCGAGCACCCGCGCCACATCGAGATCCAGCTGATCGGCGACCGGCACGGCAACATCCTCTATCTGGGCGAGCGCGAATGCTCGGTGCAGCGCCGTCACCAGAAGGTGGTCGAGGAAGCCCCTTCGCCCTTCGTCACGCCGGAGATGCGTAAGGCGATGGGCGAGCAGGCCGTCGCGCTCGCGAGGGCGGTCGGCTATTACAGCGCCGGCACGGTCGAGCTGATCGTCTCGGG
Organism: Allosphingosinicella sp.; assembly: GCA_045811445.1. Lineage (GTDB taxonomy): Bacteria > Pseudomonadota > Alphaproteobacteria > Sphingomonadales > Sphingomonadaceae > Allosphingosinicella. Next base: position 1,999 of record JBJMTY010000331.1, read on the forward strand.
CGCGGATACCAGCGGCAAGAGCTTCTACTTCCTCGAGATGAACACGCGGCTGCAGGTCGAGCACCCGGTGACCGAGATGGTGACCGGCCTCGACCTCGTCGAGCTGATGATCCGGGTGGCGGCGGGCGAGGCGCTGCCGTTCGGCCAGGACGACGTGACGCTCACCGGCTGGGCAGTCGAGAACCGGGTCTATGCGGAGGACCCCTATCGCGGCTTCCTTCCCTCGACGGGGCGGCTGGTGCGCTACCGCCCGCCCGCGGAAGCGCACGAGGCCGAAGGCTGCACCCGGGTCGACGACGGCGTCGTCGAGGGCGGCGAGGTCAGCATGTTCTACGATCCGATGATCGCCAAATTGGTCACCTGGGCGCCGGCCCGCGAAGGGGCGATCGACCGCCAAATCGAGGCGCTGGACCGGTTCGAGATCGACGGGATCGGCCACAATGTCGATTTCCTCTCCGCGCTGATGCAGCATCCCCGCTTCCGCGCCGGGGCGCTGACCACCGGCTTCATCGCCGAGGAATATCCCGAAGGCTTCGCCGGCGCGCCGGCCGAGCCGCGGCTTATCGAGGACCTTGCCGTGCTCGCCGCCTTCGTCGGCCTCGAGACGGACCAGCGGGCCTGCGACATTTCCGGCCAGCTCGGCGCCCACGTCCCTCCGCCGCCCGCGCGGATCGTGCGCATCGACGGCCAGTCCTTCGCCGTGCAGTTCGACGGTTTTGAAGGCGGCCTCATCGCCTATGTCGATGAGGGCGAGGGGCGCGAGCTGATCGGCCGCTGGCGGCCCGGCGAGGCGATGCTGGTGGCCAGGATCGACGGGCGCAGCCGCATTGTCCAGGTGGCGAAGGCGGGGCGGCAATGGCGGCTCACGACGCGCGGCGCTTCCCACCTCATCAGCGTCGTGCCGCCCCACGTCGCCGCGCTCGGCCGGCACATGATCGACAAGGTGCCGCCGGACCTCTCCAAGTTCCTGATCTGCCCGATGCCGGGCCTGCTCACCGCGCTCCATGCCGGCGAGGGCGACCGCGTCGAGGCCGGCCAGCCGCTCGCCGTCGTCGAGGCGATGAAGATGGAGAACATCCTGCGCGCCGAGAAAGCAGGCGTGGTGAAGACCGTCTCGGCCCGACCCGGGGAGAGCCTCGCCGTCGATGCCGTGATCCTCGAGTTCGAATAGACTCTAGAGTCTCGCCGGCAGCGTCACTTCGAAGCAGGCGCCGCGCTCCGCCGGCACGCTCGCTATCGTCCCCCCGCACGCGTCGAGCAGCGAGCGGGCGATGGCGAGGCCGAGGCCCGAGCCGCCCTCGGCGCGGCGGCTGGTGTGGAAGGGCTCGAAGATGCGTTCACGATCGGCGGGAGGGATGCCGGGGCCGTCGTCGCGGACCGTGATCCGGACCCGGCCGCCTTCGCATGCGGCGGCGATGGCGACCCGCGCCGCGCCGGCCTGACGGCTATTCTCGACCAGCGTTTCGAGTACCGCGCCGAGCAGCTCGGCCGGGGCCGAGACCGTGAGCGGCGGCACCTCGGTCTCCACCGCGAAGCCGTCCGAGCGATGCGCATCGGCGACGCTCAGCACCGCTTCGCGCAGGTCGGCCGAGGCGTCCTCGGGCGAGGCGGCCATGTCGGCGCGGGCGAGGTCGAGCAGGCGGCGGAGCAGGTGCGAGAGCCGGTCGGCGTCCGCCTTGGCGTTGGCGAGGAAGCGGCGGCGCTTGTCGGCCGCCATCGCCGGATGCTCCTCGAGCAGCTCCAGCACGCCGCGTATGCCGGTGATCGGCGTCTTCAGCTCGTGGCTGACCGCCGCCGCGAAATCCCGCAGGTAGCGCGAGCGGCGCTCGATCCGCCCGGCCATCGCCGCGAAATTGAGGTAGAGGTCGCGTATCTCGATCGCGGCGGTCGGCGGCGGCGCGGGCACGCTGACCTTGCCGCGCGCGACATTGTCGGTCGCCTCGCCGAGCGCCTCGATCGGCCGCGAGATGCCGCGCGAAAGCAGGCCGGCGAGGACCAGCAGGGTGAGGAAGATCAGGCCGACGCCGAGCGCGATCTTGCCCCGGTCCTGATAGATGCCCACGAACAGCCCGCGCGGGCTTCGCGACAGCATCAGCATGCCGATCACGCGCCCGTCGGCGAGGATGGGGCGGGTGTAGTGGACGCGCACGGCCGAGGCGCGGCTCAGCACTTCAAGGGCATAACGCGGCGCGTAATCGGCCCGGCGGCGGAGCACCGTGCTGGCCTGCCCGCTGAGTGCGCGCTTCACCTCGGGCAAGGCGGCGTAGCTGCGCCCGAGGTCGGCGCCGCCGAGCACGACCGTGCCGCCGCCGTCGAGGACGCGCGTCGCGGCGAGCGTGGTGCGGAAGGCGTCGCGGACGATCGGGGCGAGCCTGGCGCCGACGGCGAGGGCGCGCGGATCGGCGGCGCCCGCGGCGACCGCGTCGGGCTGCTCGGGCAATATCGGCATGGCGCGAAGGTCGATGGTCGGACGCTGGGGCTCGAGCCCGGCGGGCGGGGCGGGCAAAGGCTCGGGCCAGGCGTTGCGATAGGCCGCGGCGAGCACCGCGCCCTCGGCGATCAGCTCGGCCTCGGTCTGCTGGACGAGGGTGTTCTCGTAGACGCGCAGCGACACCGCGCCGACGCCCGGCAGCGCCGCGACGAACAGCAAGGAGAGGAACAGGATGGTGCGCAGCCGCAGCGCCGGCCAGTGGCGCTTGGCGAATTCCTTCAGCGCCCGGATCAAGCGTCCGGCTCGCCGAGGCAGCGGCCGATCCGGTAGCCGATCCCGGCCCGCGTCTCGACCAAATCCGAGCCGCCGACGGCGGCGAACTTGTGGCGGAGGTTGCGGATGTGGCTGTCGATGGTGCGGTCGGTGATCGCGAAGCCGGGGCCGTGCAGCCGGTCGATGATCGCGTCGCGGCTGAACACCTTGGAGGGCAGGCTGGCGAGCAGCAGCAGCAGCTGGAACTCGGTCACCGTCACCGTGACCTCGGCGCCGTCCCAGAACGCCTCCCAGCTTTCGGGGTCGAGCCGCAGCCGGTTGTGGACCACCGGCGCTTTCGCCCCGGCCTCGCTCGGCACCCGCGGGCCGCGCTTCAGGATGGCGCCGACCCGGGCGACCACCTCGCGCGGGCTGAACGGCTTCACCACATAGTCGTCCGCCCCGAGCTCGAGCCCGACCACCCGGTCGACCTCGTCGTCGCGCGAGGAGAGGAACAGGATCGGCAGGTCGCCCATCGCGCGCAGCCGCCGGCACACTTCCAGACCGTCCATGCGCGGCATGTTGATGTCGAGGACGACGAGGTCGGGGCGGCTGCGCTCGACCTCCGCCAGCGCCGCTTCGCCGTCGCCGGCCTCGCGCGTCTCCATGCCGGCCTTGCCCAGCGCGAAGCCGAGCACCTCGCGGATATGGGCGTCGTCGTCGACGATCAGGATCTTGTGGCTCATCGCGTACATCTGTCTCACCCCCGGGGCTCGGGTGTCAAAGGGAAGGCAGCGGCGCGCAGACCGCGCGGCCCCAGCCGGGGAGAGACGCTGCCGATGCCGTGCAGGAACCGTGCAGACGCGGGCGCGGAGCAGCGGCAGGCGCCGCCCGTTACCGCTCGGCTCCCCCGGGAGACATTTTTCTGAGCTATCACACGAAAGAAAAAGCCGGAAAGACACAAAGGACCCGCATCTCGCGCGGAGAATCCCTTTGTTTTCAGTCGGCTTGCTTTCAGGCCGCGCCGCGTCCGCCTGCCCCGTCCGGTGCGATCCCCTCGCGCGCCATCAGGTTGACGACGGCGATGGTCAGGCCTTCGTTGAAGTGCACGGTCTCGCCGCACTTGCGGCCCTTGTAGAAATAGGGCCGCACCTGGCCGACGACGGCCCGCTCGATGGCGTGGTCGACGCGGCTGTCGCGGCCGCAGGCGAGCGCTTTGTCCCACGCCGCCGCGAGCGCCTCCGCGCCGGGGCGGGCGCGCAGCCGATAGGCGCTCTTGCGCGTCATCCCCACCGCCGCCGCCGACCGCCCCACCGATCCGCAGAGCGCCAGGCGAAGGATGAACCCCCGCTGCCGCGCCTCGCTCCACCCGTCCTGCCGCGCCCGCACCGCTTCCGGCGTGAAGGCGAGGATCCCGGGAGGCAGATCGGCGGCGAGGTCGGCCAGACGCGGCGGAAGCGGATAAGAATCGTCCATCCCCAGCTTATGACTCAAGCGAAGGGGTGTAGGAAAGTTCTTTTTTCGTTCCAAGGCTTGCAATGGGTAGTGTCTCAGTTTGAAATGTTAGCGAGACTATCGTGCTCCGCCCCCGCCTCCTATATGCTTAGCGGAAAGCAAGGAGGCGATATGAGCGATCTCGTAAGGCTTGCGCAAGAAGTGAGGAGCCGCGCTCAGCGCGACGTGGAAGCCATGGAACGAATGACAGTGACGGTAAGCCTCGCCCGAACCGACAGCGTAGATAGCGCTAGAACCCTTCTGGCGACCCTCAGGTCCGTCATTTCTGCGGTGGAAGATTTCGTCAGAACCGCCGAGGACAATCGTGGCTAAGGGTCCACGCGGAGAGAGGCGCCCAGCCGATGCCGTGGCGCGCGCCGTCATGGTGGCGAAGATCGCCACAGGCGAGATTGAGGACGAGCGCGAGGCGCTGTCCAGCGCCGCCGCCGAGCTTGGCCGAAAGGGCGGGCAGAAGCGCGCCGCTACGATGTCGCCGGAACGGCGGGCGGAGATTGCTCAAAAAGCGGCAAGGGCGCGATGGGGCGCGGAGAAGGAGGAATAGTTGGTGCGGTTTGGGGCATCAGCAGCTCAAGTTCCTGTTGGTCGCCAAACCGTTGCCTGATGCGGTACTCGTAAGTGGCAGCATCCGGCGACGACTCGGCCATCTCCAGCACTCGGCCAAGATGAATGCGCAGCGCGCGGGCACCGACTTCATTGAGAAACTGGAAGAGCTTTTTCTTGCGACCTTCATCCGCAGACTGGAGCGCTTTCAGCAGCTTGAGAAGCTTCCCGCTGCTTTTGGCGAGCGGGTGATAGATGTGCCGCACCGTCAGGTGCTTGAAGTGCCACGGCTTGCCGCGCTCAGGAACGGGTATTTGATAAAGCCTGTGCCACTGCATGTAGAGTTCAGCGGGAAATTCAGGCTCGTATTTCTTCGCTTCTTCCTGAACGTATAGTTTGAAAGCAGCAATCACCTCTTCGGTGGAGGGGCTGTAACCAGCCAAAGCATAAACCACGCCGGTGATGCCAGACTTAGCCGACGCGCCGACTATGATGTTCGCTTGCTTGATGATGTTTTCATATCGCGCACCGCGAAGCTTCTTCTCTGCGGCTGCGGCGAGGATGGCCTGGCAGACGTCGATCAGCAGCGTCGCCTGGAAGCCAAAGATGGTGGCAGGCGGCATCCCGGCGCCCCCGGTTCCCCATTGAAATTTAAGGGGATTTGCCAGTTTTTGCCGAACCTCGGCGCCGACGAAATTCGCCATAGCCTTAGAGTTGATGAACCGCGGGAACGCATTGCCGCGAGCCGACAATCCCAAGACGCGGGCCATTCCGGTCTGACTGATCATCGCCGTTTTCTCGAGATCGGCCAGAACGTAGCACTCGACGTCAATGCCAAACTTCTCCTGAAAGTTGCCGACGTGAGTTGCGCGAGGGAGTTTCCCCCACCGCGCAGCGGCGCCCGCGCGGGCGATCTCGGATCGGGCGACTGGGCTCAGATTTTCGGCACGGATCACGCCGCCCTTTGAAGCTCCGTTTTTCGTCGGCATGGCAAGCACTCCAAAAACTAGATGCTTGCCAGTAGGCCAGTTACCGGGGTAAGGCAAGCATCAAGTTTCAAGGATGCTTGGTACGGTTATGCTTGACCCTAAGCATAAAAGTTCA
>JBJMTY010000332.1:0-16257 GCA_045811445.1 Allosphingosinicella sp.
CCGACTGTCCGCCCAACGCCATCCGGCGCGGCGCGGACGGCGAGGTCTTCATCAGCGATGCCTGCATCGGCTGCGGCAATTGCCAGCGCAATTGCCCCTACGGCGTCATCCGCATGGAGAAGGTGCCGCCGAAGAAGCCGCCTTTGCTCGCCTGGCTGCTCGCCGGCCTCGGTCCCGGACCGGGCGAGCCGCCGAAGACATGGATCGACCAGCGCGTCGCGCCCGAAACCTCCAAGCAGGCGGTCAAGTGCGACATGTGCTCGGGGATCGACGGCGGCCCGGCCTGCGTGCGCGCCTGCCCCACCGGCGCCGCCATCCGCGTCGCCCCCGAGGAGTTCCTCACCGTGGCGCGGTTGGGGGAGGCGGGGTGAGGGCGTTAGGCCGCAAAACCGTCATGCCAGCGAAGGCTGGCATCCATGCTGACTCCTTGCCCGCCTTCGACTCAGCATGGGCCCCAGCCTTCGCTGGGGCGACGTAGGATGCATACGCGCGGCATCGCCCGCACCAGCCTCGGCGCGGATGCGCGGCATGAGGGGTTCCTGCGCCACAAGGGCTTTCGCTGGCTGAAGGTCGCGCTGGCGCTCTGCTTCGCCTGTCTCCTCGCTTATGCCCTCATCGACCAGCAGCCGCGGCCGGGCGGCGGCACCGCCTACGGCTATGCGCTCGGCACGATCGCGACCTTGCTCATCCTCTGGCTGACGATGCTGGGCGTGAGGAAGCGGGCGATGACGCGCGGGCGCTGGTCGCTGAAGGGCTGGACCAGCGCGCACGTCTATCTCGGCCTGTCGCTGGTGGTGATCGCGACGCTGCACACCGGCTTCGACTTCGGCTGGAACGTCCACACGCTCGCTTACCTCCTGATGCTGCTCGTCATCGCGTCGGGCATCTGGGGCGTCGCCGCTTATGCGACTCTGCCCGAGGCGCTCAGCAACAGCCGGTCGGAGATGACGCGGCCGCAAATGGTCGACGCCGTCGTCAAGCTCGACCGCCAGCTCCAGGCCGCCGCCCAGCCGCTCGGCGAGGCGGAGACGGCGCTGGTCCGCCGCGCGCTCGCCGACGACCCGTTCCGCGCCGGCCTCCTTCGCCGTCTCTCCGCAAGCGCGCGCGGGTGCCGGACCGACGGCGCGCTGGCCGAGCTGCGGCGTCGCCTCACGCTCGCCGCCGGCGGCGAGGCCGAAGCCATCGAGAGCGTCATCGCCTTGCTTGAGCGCAAGTCGGCGGCGCTCGCCCGCATCCGCCAGTATCTGAGGCTGCGCGCCCTGCTCGAAGTGTGGCTCTACGTCCACGTGCCCCTGACCTTCGCGCTGATCGCCGCGCTCGCCGCGCATATCCTCAGCGTCTTCTTCTACTGGTAGGCGGTGGCGTTCGTCGTCCGCACCGTCTCGCACAGCGCCGAAGGGCGGGAGATCGTCCGCGCGTCGCGTATCGAAGCGGATAGGTTGTCCATCGGCCGCGATCCGGCCTGCGACGTGCATCTGACCGACCTCGCCGTCGCGCTGCGCCACGCGACGGTCGAGCGGCGCGGCGCGCGGCTTGCCGTGGCCTGCGAACCCGGGCTCACGATCGAGCTTAACGGCCGCAAGGTCGGCGCGGGCGAGACCGACGTCGCGACCGGCGCCGATCTGCTCCTGGCCAGCCACGCCTTGCGCTTCATGCCCGCCCCGCCCGCCGCCGCCGAAATCCAGCTCAACGTCGAGCGGATCACCGGCGGCGAGACCAGGCTCGACAAAGCCGGGGAGCGGCTCTTCTCGCTGGCGCCGGTCATGCCGGGCAAGAGGCTGATGGCCTGGCTGCTCGCCTTGCTCGTCCTCGCCGTCTGCATCGGGCTGCCGGTCAAGGCGCATTACGACCGGCAGCACCGCGCCGAGGCCTTCGCCCGCTTCCAGGCCGACGAGATCTGGTCGAGCGGGCACCTCTCCCGCGCCCATGCCGCGCTCCAGCACGATTGCGGCGCCTGCCACCTCAAGCCGTTCGAATCGGTGCGCGATGCGGCCTGCGCGGCGTGCCACAAGGACGTCCACGGCCACGCCGACCCGTTCCGCCTCGCCCGCGCCCAGCCCGATCTCACCGCCTGGGGAAGGCTGCAGCTCCGCGTCAAGGAGGCCTTCGACCTGCCGCCGGGCCGCTGCATCGATTGCCATGCCGAGCATCAGGGCCAGCAGGCCATGGCGCCGACGCCGCAGCATTTCTGCAGCGATTGCCACGCCGAGCTCAGCGCGAAGCTGCCCGACACCCGGATCGGCGACGCCGCCGATTTCGGCAAGGCGCATCCCGATTTCCGGCCGGCGGTGATCGCGGGCTGGGACGGCGAACGGCCGATCCTGCGCCGCGTGCCGATCGGTGCCCACCCGCGCGAGCAGAGCGGCCTCAAATTCCCGCACGCGCTGCATCTCTCGCCGGCCGGCGGCGTCGCCCAGATGGGGCGGAGGCTCGGCATGGGCTCGGCGCTCGAATGCCGGGGCTGCCACCAGCTCAACCCCGACGGAATCCGCTTCCGTCCGGTCGAGATGGAGCGCGATTGCGCGATGTGCCACGACCTCGCTTTCGATCGCAGTGGCGGCACCCTGCGCACGCTCCGCCACGGCGATCCGGCGCAAGTCGTCGCCGATCTTCGCGCCCTCTATGGCGGCCGCGCGCTGCCCCGCCCGGCGATCCTCTCGCCGTTCGCGCGGCGGCTGCCCGGGGGCGCCGCGACGGCGCGGACGGAGACGCATTACATCCGCTTCGCCGGCGCGCCGGGCGCCGAGGCGGCGATCCGCGCGGTCTTCTCGCCGGGCGGGGCGTGCTACGATTGCCATATCGTGGAAGCGCCGCCGCCGGGCACGCTCGTCTATCGGATAAAGCCGGTCGCCTTTCCGAGCCGCTACGTCCAGCACGGCTGGTTCGACCATCGCAGCCATGCCAGCCAGAGCTGCGCGAGTTGCCACGCCGCGGCGCGCTCCGCCTCCGCCTCGGACCTGCTGCTCCCCGGCATCGCCACCTGCCGCAATTGCCACGGCGGCGAGCGCAGCGCGAAGCCGGTGGCGTCGTCGTGCGCAATGTGCCACGATTACCACCGGGACGAGGGGGCGCCCGCCATGGTCATCCGCCAGCGGATCGGCGCCGAACGGCGGCAGAGCGTGCCGCGGATCGAGGGGGGCGGCTGATGCTGATCGCTCAGATCACCGACGTGCATTTGGGGTTCGACCGCGACGATCCGGACGAGCTCAACCGGCGGCGGCTGGACGCCGTGCTCGAGGCGCTGACCGGCATGACGCCGCGCCCGGACCTGCTGCTTGCCACCGGCGACCTGGTCGAGGATCCGTCGGACGTCGGCGCCTACCGGCGGCTGCGCGATGCTTTGGACGGCCTGCCGTTCCCGGTCCGCTTCGCGCTCGGCAATCATGACGGCCGGGACGCGTTCCTCGAGGCGTTTCCGGAAGCGGAGACGGCGCAGGGTTTCGTCCAATATGCGCTAGAGGCCGGGCCGATCCGCATCCTCGTCCTCGACACGCTGGAGGAAGGGCGGCACGGCGGCGGCTTCTGCGAGGCCCGCGCCGACTGGCTGCGCGCGCGGCTCGAGGAGGAGCCCGACCGGCCGACCCTGATCGCGCTCCACCATCCGCCGATCGAGACCGGCCTGGGCTGGATGACGGAGAATAGCGACGCTCCGTGGGTCGGGCGGCTGTGGGAAGTGGTGGCGGAGGCCGACAACGTGGTCGCGATGATCGCCGGCCATCTTCATCGCCCGGTGACGACCCGCTGGGCGGGGACGACGCTCGTCGTCTGCCCCTCGACCGCCCCGCAGGTCGCGCTCGACCTCGCGCCGATCGACCCGGAGCAGCCGGACGGCCGCGCCATGATCGTCGCCGGCCCGCCCTGGTTCGGGCTCCATCTGTGGACCGGCGCCGGCCTGGTCTCGCACTTCGACACCGCCGGCGGCCACGACGTCATCGCCCGCTACGGCCCCAATCTCCAGCCCCTCGTCCGCCGTCTCGCCGCCGAGCGGGGAGCTGATCCTCCCCGTACCGGGGAGGGGGACCGCGCGTAGCGCGGTGGAGGGGGCCCGCGCCTCCATGCTCGCTGCGCTCGCCCCCTCCACCACAGCCTTCGGCTGCGGTCCCCCTCCCCGTACCGGGGAGGAGCTATTTCACCCAGTCGTCCATCGTTCCCGCGTCCCGCACCTTCCAGGGGAAGCCGCGGGAATTGAGGAACAGGCGCTCCATCTCGGCGCGGGTGAAGGGGCGCGAGCCGATACGGCCGAAGACGGCGATCTGGCCGCCGGTCTCGTCGACCGCGCGGTCGCGGTCGAGGCCCTTGGCCATGGCGAGCGCGGCGCGCGACGTTTTGGCCCAGGCGATCAGCTCGGGCATCGGCGCGGGCGAGAAGCCGTAGAAATTGGGCTGGCTGTCGGGCGAGGTCAGCTGCACCACCTTCACGCCGTTGCGCCCGTCGGCGACGTAGGCGAAGAGCGAGGCGTTGGTCGAGGCGACCACGACGTCCTCGACATCGGTCATCCGGCCGCCGAAAGTCTCCTTGCGGTAGAGGATCGGCCGCTCGGGGTTGGTGACGTTGACGACGACCAGCCCGTCCGCTTTGCCGGCGACATAGGCGTAGGTGCGGGCGACGTAGATCTTGCGGGCGTCGGCGAGCTTCAGGGTGGCGGCGGGCAGGGGCATTGGCCGGTCGAGCCGGGTGACGTCGAACAGCTTCAGCCCCTCGGCGTCGGTCACCCACAGATAGCGGAATTGCAGCGCCGAGGCGCGCGCGTCGCGTAGCGGCAGGGTGGCGGTCGCGCGCGGGTGCAGCGGGTCGGAGAGGTCGATGACGACGAGCCCGGCGGCGGCCGCGACATAGGCGTAATGGCCGGCGAGGGTGACGTGGCGGGCGCCGGTCAGCACGCCGCCTTCGTTCCAGGTCATTGCGCGGCGGAGGAAATTGTTGCGCGGCTCGCCGTCGGCGAAGGTGGTGACGTCGACGAGGATCAGCCCTTCCTCGCTGTCGGTGACGACGGCGTAGCGGTAGATCGGGTCGAATGCCTGCTCCTGGTTGGCGGCGCGCAGCGCGGCGGTGTTGCGCAACGGGTCGATCGGCTGGTTGGTGGGAAGCGCGACGCAGGTGGCGTTGCGGCTCGGCACGCGGATCTTCTGGCCGAGCGGCGAGAAGGGGGCGGCGGTGACTTTGTCGGAGACGCCTTTGTTGCCGACGCTGGCGATGTCGTAGACCCGCAAGCCGCCGCGGCCTTCGGCGACGTACATGTATTCGCCGCGATTCTGGAGGCAGCCGACGGCGCCGCCGGTGGCCTGGACGAAATTGGCCGAGGCGGGGAGCGCGCGGGCGTCGCGCTCGACGTGGCGGCGCCAGCGATCGGGATAGGCGTAGCGCTGGAGGTAGGAGCCGATCACGGCCTGCGGCTCGTCCCACTCGGTCACCCGCGTCGCCTGGAAGCCGCCGTCGAGGCCGGTCCAGGCGTTGAAGCCGACGAAGTTCACGAAGTTGGTGCCCAACAACATAAGTTGGGCCATCTGCGCGTTGTTGTCGTTTGCTGCACCGAGGTGACAATCGCTGCAGGTCTTGGTTTCGGATGTTCGCACGGTGTGCGGAAAATGGGGCGCGAAGGCCTGGGATGAGAAACCCGAGGCGGAGATGGGCGGCTGCTGGACGTAGATCCGCTCGCGGTTGAGGTTGGTCGAGGAGAGGATCAGCGCCGACGACGAGCGCACCGGCGCGACCTCGTTGCCCTTGGTGGTCATGTGCCGGCCGAGCTGGAACATGTCGTCGCGCGCGATCTGGGGGTTGTAGGTGGCGAAGTTGCGCGTCTCCGTGCCCTCGTAGCGGTGCATCGCCGTCTTCCAGTTCGCCTCGATCGGAAGGTGGCAGCCGGCGCACGAGGTGGTCCAGGACAGGTGGCAGGTGAAGCAGGCCATCTCACCCGGCTTGTGCGCCAGCTTCGCGTCCGGAACGCCCAGGCCGAACACGAACCGCCCCGTCTCCGCCCCCTCCTGCGCCATCAATTTGGCGCGCGCCGCCTTGAGGTTGAAACGCGGGCTCGCCGGATCGACGCTGTCCTTGACCAGCGACACCCGCCATTCAAGGTTCGGATCGACGATCGAGCGCTGGACGAGCGCGCGCCGGCCGTCCTCGCCCGTCACCCATTCGAACCGCCTCTTGCCGTCCTCGTTGCGCAGCAAAGCGAGGTTGGTGCCCTTGGGCGGCGCGGCGGGCCCGGAGGTGAGCAGGTTCGGATAGTCGCGCGCGGTGCCGTGGCAATCCTTGCAGGCGATCTCGATCGCGTTGGGCACTTCGCCGATGATGAAGCCGTTGCCGTGGCTGTCCTGCGCGAAATGGCAGTCGGCGCATTGCATGCCCTTCTCGGCGTGGATGTCCATCAGGTGGACCGCCTTGCCCGGCTGGACGCCCGGGCCGGAAAAGGTCCCCTCGCCGGCCCGGCGGAACTTCTCCGGGTCGTCGGCGCGGACGATTTGGCCGGCGGCGTCGAGGAGGTTGCCTTCCCGGTCGCGCTTGTAGACGGCGCGGAAGTTCCAGCCGTGGCCGTGATAGTCGGCGAACTGGGTGTGTCTCGCCTGCGGGTTCACGTCGTCGGCGACGTTGCGGAGGAAATCCACGTCGCCCCACAGGCCGCGCGGCGCCGCGCCTTCCGGGTTGCGGTCGAGAATCTCGCGCGTCTCGGCGTCGCTCGGGTGCCGCTGGCTACGGTAGGCGGCTTCCTTGCCTGGAGGGGCTTTGAGCCGGTTCTCGGGGCCTGGCCACATCAAATCGGCGTCCGCCTCATAATCCCACATCGTGTAGCCGAGGAACGAGTTCAGGAAGATGTTGGGCTGGTGCATGTGGCAGTTCATGCATTGCGAGGTCGGGATGGCGCGGGTGAAGGCATGGCCGATCGGATGGCCGCTCTCCGTCCGGCCGGCGATGGTCGGGTCGACCGTCGCCGTCTGTCCGTCGCGGCCGTATTGCGCGTAGACGAGGCTGTGCTTGGGGTCGCGGTCGTTGGCGTAGACGACGTGGCAGCCCGCGCAGCCGGAATGGCGATAGTCGCCGGGCTGGTCGTTGGTGCCCATGAACCACAGGAACGGGTCGTTGAGCCGGGTTTTGTGGAGGTTGAGGATCGGGATGGCGACGCGCAGCCCCGTGCCCGGCCCGCGGTTCGACTGGCGGATGTCGGGCCGTCCGCTTTCCTCGAGCCGCTGCAACGCGCCGGTGGGCGAGGGGAGGCCGATCTCCGGGAAGCTCGTGCCGATCGTCCGGCCACCGCGCTCGAAGGCGCGGAAGATGTCGGCCGGCGGCACGACCTGCCAGGTCGGAAGGGGATAGAGCTCGGCGAGCGCGCCCCGCGCTTTCTCCATCTCGCTGAGGCGGCCGTCGCCCGAGGGGAAGGGCGAGACGAGCTTGGCCGGCTCGCCCCGCGACGTATAGGCCTCGCCGAGCAAAGGCGTCTTCGAAGCGAGGATGCCGTTATTGTAGGCGGCCGCGCCCCAGAACATCGCGCCGGTCGCCATCAGCGAGCGCTCGGCGGCTTCGACCGTCTCGATGTGGCAGGCGCCGCAGCTCTGGCGGACGATGCGATAGTCGGACGGGTTGACGAAGCGGACGAATTCCGGGCTTTCGCGGTTGAGCAAGGTGTAGCTGCGCTTGGGGTTCGCCGAGGACGGCCAGCCCCACGCTTTGGGGTAGAGCGGCAGCACGTGCGCCCGGTCGCGCGCCGCGACGTAGCGCGGGTCGTCGTGAGCGAGCGCGGCGTCGCCGCGGACGGCCGCGTCGCCGCCGTGGCAATCGGTGCAGCCGAGCACCACCGCGGGCGTCGGGTGCATGGTCCGCGCTTCGCTGTCGGTGTGGCACGAGACGCATCCGGCGCTCTTCGCCTCGGCCTGCTCCCAGCTCTGCGACTGCGGCGCCGGCGGCGCGACGACGCGGCCATAGTCGCGGGCGACGGGCTGCTCGCCCTCCGAAGCGACCAGCGGCGAGCTAAGCAAGGCAACCAAAGCAAGTGCGGCCGCGGCGAGCCACGCCCGCCACCCCCCGACCTGCAACCCCCTCAGCGCCAGCATCCGGCCCCCTCGCTACGCGCCTTTTATTGCAGAGGCGGAGGCGGGGTAGAAGGGGGCGCGGCGGCGGCCGGGCGCTGGGCCGGGAAATAGGGTGGACGCATGGCTGTATTGCTACTATAACACCCCTTCAAGAGGAGGTGTGGCCATGTTCGACAATCCTGTGGCGAAGCGGACGGCGATCGCGGCGGCGGTGGGGGCGGTGATCGCCATCCCGGTGCCGTTCGTCGGGCCCCTGTTCGGCGCCGTCGTCGGGGCGGGGTACGGCTTTCTCACCGCCAAAGGGCGTTGAGGCTGACAGATCGCGCCTCAGGCGTCGCGGCTGATGGCCTTCAGGAAGCAGGGCGCGCCGGTTTCGTCGACGACCTTGACGGCGGTGGCGCCGAACTGGACGTGCATCTGGGGAAGCTCGTCCTGGGCGCGGCGGGACGCCTCGTCGAGGGACGCGTAGGCCTCGGTGCCCATCACCAGCGGGCCTTTCATCCAGACGACGGTGAAGGTCATGCGCGCATTCTCCGTCGAGCGGCCCGGAAAGGGGTTGAAAGCCGGGGCAGGCGCGAGGTTCCGCGCGAGATTTCGGAGGCGTACCGAGATGCTACGGTAGTGCGCCGGGCGGCGGATTGCGGCAGGGGCTGTCTCGGCGGTCGTCGCCGACCCCCCACGAGTGGGCGGCGGCCGTCACCTCGCCGTCTCAGCGGTCGCCGACTTCGTGCAGGCTAAGCGGCCGGTCGAAGCGGGCGCCGAACACCTCGCCGTCGGCCCAGCGCACTTCGCCCCGGACGATGCCGCGGCCCGGTATGTCGACGCCGAACCGGCAACCCGCCGGCAGCTCGGCGTCGGCGATCGCCATGAAGCCGTCGGTCGAGATGTTGCGCACGTCGACCCGCACCTCCCGGTCGTCGGGGAGCAGGATTGCGGTGGTGATGAAGGCCGCCAGGCGCGGCTTGCGCGCCTTGAATTTCGGCTCGCGGTTGAGGTTGAGGGGCAAGATCAGGGCTCCTTCGGCGGGACGTCCACCCGCCCCCCGGCCCGGTTTGCGCCCGCACCGGTTAATATCGGGTAAGCCAAAGCCGCGTGATTTCAGTTGGATGGCGCGGCGCGCGGGCAGGACAGGCGCGGTTCAGGCGCCAACCGCGAAAACCTGCGGCGAGCAAGACGGGAGGCCGGCGTGACACGAATCCTTTCCATCGGCATGGCCGGCGCGGTCGCCTTGCTGGCGCTCACCGCCGCCGGGCACCCGCGCCGGATCGGCGACCGCGACCTCCTTCGCTATGCGGCGACCAAGTTCGACAAGCGCGCGATGCTGGGACGGCGGCTGGTGCTCGGCGAGCATCGCGGCACGCTGGTCGTCGCGACCTTCACCTGCGGCGACGTCTGCCCGGCCTACACCAAGCGCATCATCCATTACGACGTGCCGCCCGAGCAATGCGACGCCGTCGGCGGAATCGTGGTCGACGAGCTGGTGCCGCGCGGCCCCGCCGTCCGCCCCAAGCCCTATTGCGAGCCTAGGGTGCTTGCGGAGCGGGCGGGGCACCCTCGTCCTTGAAGAACATGTCCGCGCGGCTGGACAGCCAATGGGCGACCCGATCTGAAAACATGCCGGCGAGCACGCTGATCGCGCAGAAGGTCATGTAATTGGCGCCCCCTTGGTCGAAGCTCGCGGTGCCGAGCACGGCGGTGCCGCCGAGCAGGACGATGTAGACGCATACGGCGATGAAGCCGCCGAGCATGATCCGCTCCCAAAAGCCGCCGCTGCTCGAGAATTTGAGGTCGGTCTTCGGATAGACGAGCAGGATCAAGGTGATGAGTAGCGCCCCGAACGCTCCAGCCGAGGCGGCGAGGAGGAGCTGGAGCACCGGTGGCGGGAAATCGACGAGCCAGCGGGTGAGGAAGAAGCTGCGCAGAACGTCGGCATCGCGGAAGCCGGCGATCGCTTTCTGCTCATCGGCAGCGGGGTTCGTGGCGCTGGCGACCGACGCCGCGATCTCCTCATACTGCTTTTTGGCTCTGGCGAACGCATAGCCTTGCAGCAGCGACGCCCGTCGAAACACCGGGAATTGCAATTCGTCAAATGCCTTGACGGCGGCAGACTCCGCCTTCGCATTTTCCTCGGCGCACAGCTTTCCCTGTCCCCATAGGGCGGTGCGCGCATTATAGGTGACGATCGGATCCTTTCCGATGCTGATCTCGCACTTCGGGTACTTCGCCGACAGATTCTTCAGTCTCGGCAAGGCAGCCTCCCAGCTATCCTGATACGCGCCCTGTGCGGTTTCATTCGCTTTCTCGGCCTCGACGAACTGCGCGAGCGATCCGTGCAGCCGGGGAAGGAGGTCGGGCAGCTTGATCTGGCGCTCCCTGAAGTCTTTCACCAGGGCAAGGGACGCGCTGTAGCCAAGATCCAAGCCGCTCTTGTCGAGGCGGGCCGAGACGTTCTGCTGAGTGACCGCGGTCATCAGAAAGATCATGAACACCAGCCAGATGAGCAGCGACGCCATGAGGCGCGCCGCGCCTTTCCCGATCAGTCTTTTCATGATGCTTGCCCCTTTTCCCCGCGACGAGTGTGGAGGAAAGCGTCGGCCGCCTCAATAGGTGACGATGGCGTTGAGCAGGACGGAGACGTAGCGGCCGCGACGGTCCGAATTGGCGAACAGGTCGCGAAAGCCCGCGCCCGGCACGAGCATCGCCCCGGAGGCGCGGAAGACGAGGTTCTGGGTGAATTTGGGGCGCCAGATGGCGGCCAGCGAGGCGTCCCAGCCGATGTCGCGCGGGATCGAGCCTTCGCTGCGCAGCGCCTGCAGCACGGCGGTGTCGGCGAACCAGAGGTGGTTGAGATTGGTGCTGAGGCGCAGCTCCGGAAGCACGTCGAAATCGGCGCCCGCGCCGGCGAGGATCGTGCCGGGATTGTTGAAATTGGATTGGCCCTGCTCCTTGGAGGAGCGCAGCGAATTGAGGATGGCGTTGCGGCCGTTCAGCGCCACCGCGCGGCCGCCGCCGGCGAACGGGATCGACTGGCGGATCCAGTAGCTGGTGTCGGCGCCGGCGAAGATCGGGTTCTCGAAAATGGCGTCGAAGCCGGTCTCGCGGTCGTCGAACGGATGGCGGTCGCCGCTCGCGTAGAGGAAGGACCCGCGCACTCGGATCCAGTCCATGTCGTAGCTCGGCTCGGCGGCGGCGAAGAAGGCGCGGACGTGGCCGGTGCGGCCGGTGAAGATGTTGGCGCGGTCGGAGCCCAGAGCGGCATAAGCCGAGGCGGTGAGGTTGAGCCGGCCGAAATGGCCGTCGCCATTATAGCCCAGATAGACGACGTCGTAGCTGCGCGCGCGCACATTGCCGATCAAAGCCGGGCGGACCGGGAAGCCGTTCTCGTCGACCTTCACCTCGCCGCGCTCGCGGTTGGCGTTCCAGGTGAGGCTCGCCTGGCTGGTGAAGCCGGCGACGGGGAAATCCTGCCGGTACAAATTGGCGTGGAGGATCCAGTCCTTGCGCGGGCTTTGCAGCACCGAGTTGAGGCCGCTGTCGGTGTCCTTCTCGAGCCGCCAGATCGCCGCGAGATTATATTGGTAGAGATTGTCCTTGCGGTTGCCGAACAGGCGCACGCCCAATTGCTGGTCGTTGAACAGGAAGCCGCGGAAATCGAGCTGGAAAGGCTGGATGCCGACGCGGACCGAATCGAAATCGTAGCGGGCCGAGACGTCGCGCAGATGATAGTCGACGAAGGCTTCCTGGACGCCGATGAAGGCGTCGGTGCGGCGCGTGCCCTTCGACGGCTGGACGAACAGGATACGGCGCTCGGCGACGCGGGCGTGGTTGAGGTTGAAGGCGAGGCTGAGGCGATATTCGACGTGCGGCGGCATGAACGCCGTCGAGCCCTTGAACAAGGAAGCGCCGAGGATGAAGGTCTGGGCGACGAACAGGCTCCCGTCGCGGCCGAACACATCGAGCGAATCGGGGCGGCGGGTGGTCTGGACGCCGACCGGGACCGGGAAGGTGCGCGGCTCGACGACGGTATCGGAGACGGCGGAGAGGTTGAGGAACCAGTCGTCGCCCTTCAGCCAGGGGAGATGGACCGGCCGGTCGCCCTTGAAACGGTTCTGCCGATAGGGGTCGAACCAGCGTTCGCGGACCAGGCCGAGGCTCTCGACCAGGCGCCAGCGGTCGGGGACCGGGATCTGGTCGGTGGGGAAGGCCTCGGGCGGCGGGGCGCGGAGGGCGCCGGGATTCTCCTGGCTGACCGGCGGCTCGAGCTCGCGCTGCGGCACGCCGGGGCGGCGCCGGCCGGGCAGGGGGGCGGTCTCGGGCGTGGTGACGGGCGGCTCGGACGGCTGGGCCGCGGCGGCGGCGAGCGGGAGGAGCAGAGCGGGGAAGCTCATTTCCCTTCGCAGACATTCTGTTCGGACGAGCCGAGGAACGGCGCGAACGGGCAGTTGACGTAGCGCAGGCGCACGCCTTGCACGACGAGGCGGTCGGCGCGGCGGGCGGGGTCGGCATTGCCCAGCGTGCCGAGACGAAGCCCGGCATCGTGCGTGCCGAGGAAGGCGATCATGTCGTCCTGGTCGATGCCGTCGCCCGAGACCCCGAGGCCCCCGACCAGCTGGCCGCCGCGATAGACGGGTACCGAGCCGGGGAAGATCTGGGTGCCGTTGGCGAGCCGTTTCGGGTTGGCGATGTGCGGGCATTGCGCCGGCACGTCGGCCCCGCCGGCGAGGATGAAGCCGACATGGGCCTTGATCGACGCCTGGACGAGCGCCGACTGCAGGCCGGTCGAGAAGGGATTGAACGCCTCGATCGGGCGCGAGAAGGGGCCGGGCGGGCGGCCGACCTCGCCGTCGGGGAAATAAGGGCGCGACAGATTGCCGCCGGCGCGGTCGGTGAAGGCGGTCTGGCCGGTGAGCGCGGCGGGATCGCCGAGGAAAAGGCGGGCGGCGGCGACGAAGCCGGCGACGTCCGGGTCGGGATCGGACTGGAGCTCGGCGGCGGCGGATGCGCTGGAGAGGAAGGCGGCGGTGCGCGCTTTCTGCAGCGAGACGTCGATGCCGAATACGGGGGCGTCGGGCGAGCGGACCAGGCCGAGCACCTCGCCGTTGGTGTCGACCAAGGATATCGAGACCTGGGCGCGGCTGTCGAGCGGGCGGCGGATCTGGGCACGGGCGCGGCTCATCACCGCGAAGGCTTCCTCGAGCAGAGCGGAGGCCTCGGACGCGCTGAGCCCGCCGTCGGTGGCTGCGCGGACCGGATAGCGGTTGGCGCCGGCGCCGTTGGAGAGGATGAAGGCGTCGGAATTGGGGAAAAGGCCGGCGGCGGGGCGGATGCCCGACGCCTCGGTGCCGTAGGCCGAGCCGGCGAGGATGCCGCCCGTCGCGTCGTAATAGCCGCGCACCGAGAGGAGGCCCCCGCCGGCGAGGGCCGGGGCCGACGCGGGGTTGCTGGCGAAGTCGCCGGCGCCCGCGTCGGCATAGCGCAGCAAGGTGCCGTCGACGCTGATCCGGTCGGCGCGGATCTCGTCGGGCGGCGCGAAGCCGGTGGCGGCCGCCAAAGCGACGATCTCCTCGCCGTCCTTGTCGATATCGCCCACCTCCGGGTCGAAGCCGTAGACGCCGTCCGCCATCACCCCGACGCCGCCGACCAGGACGCCGTTCTTGTAGAGCGGAAAGCCGCCCGGATCGGCGGCGAGGCCGAGCGGCGAGCGGTGCGGGCCGATCGAGGTGCCGAAGCGGGTGGC
This sequence comes from Allosphingosinicella sp., assembly GCA_045811445.1. Taxonomy (GTDB): domain Bacteria; phylum Pseudomonadota; class Alphaproteobacteria; order Sphingomonadales; family Sphingomonadaceae; genus Allosphingosinicella. Next base: position 13,762 of record JBJMTY010000332.1, read on the forward strand.
GAGGTCGGAGCAGGGCAGCTGGCTGAACTGGACGCCGAACAGGGGCCCGCTCTCGAGGCCGATGGCGGCGCGCGAGGGCGGGAAATGCTGCTGGACGATCATGCTCGCGGTGCGCGTCGAGAAAGCGTTTCCGCCCGACGAGAGGTAGGCGCCGGTGATCGCCTTGGCGATCGCCCCGGCGCTGGCGGCGGGCACGTCGACGCCCTGCAGATCGAGCATGGAGCCGTTCGGGCCAAGCGGGATCGACAGGCGCGGATTGGCGCCGGCCATGGCGAAGACGGCCAGGACGTTGCCGACCCGGTCGACCACCGCGAAGGTCGCCGGGGAGCCGCGCGCCTGCGCTTCGGCGGCGCCCTGGGCGAGGATGCGCTGGACATCGGCCTGCGACAGCGATTCGGCCGCGGGAACCGCATAGAGGCCCGTCGGCGGCGGCGGGGGAGGCGCGGGCGTGGGGGTGGGCGTCGGCCCGCCGCCCGCGCTCCCGCCGCCGCCTCCGCCGCCGCAGGCGTTGAGCAGGAGGGCACAGATCGCGGTGGCGGCGCGCAGCTTCATTTGAGCTTGCGGATGGCCGCGGCGGCGCGGCCGAGGCTGGCGCGGAAATCGGCCGGGCTGAAGGCATTGGGCTCGCGCACCGCGCGATAGGCGAGGTTGATGTCGCCGCGGATCGAGGTGGCGGCGGCGACCGGCACCTCGCCCGAATTGACCAAAGCGGAGAGCAAGGTGTCGACCGCCATCACCGCCTGGACCGAGCCTTCGTAATCGGTGAAGCGGGCGGCGACGGCGCCGCCGGCGATCGCATCGATGATCGCGAACACCTGCTCGCGCCTGACGCCGGTGCGGGCGAAGGCGTCGCCGAGCGCGCCGGCGCTTTCGCGCAGGCGCCGGGCCGCGGCGACGGCGCTCGGCCGGTCGGCGGCGAGCGCGAGGTGGAAGGCGCGGCTGTCGCGCTCGAACCTCTGGCCCAGCGCCGGCGCGGCGACCCGGGCGGCGGCGGCGAGCACGATCATGTTCTCGTCATTGTAAGCCGGCATCCCGGCCGGGATCGGCCGCGCCGGGTTGGCGGGCGAATTGGGCTGGTAGCCGGGATCGTCGGAGATGCGGCGATGGCAGGTGTGGCAGTCGAAGAAATAGAATTCCGGGAACACGCCCTGGGTGCCGCGCGCGGGATCGGAATAAAGGGCGAGCGAGCGGTCGAGCGCCATCGCCTGGCCGACCGCCCACATCGTCACGTCGTCGGTGCGGCGCTTGCGGCGGGCATAATCGGCATCCTCGTTATGATGCTGCTGGAGGGTCGAGAAGAGGTCGAGCTCGAAGCTGATGCGGGGGTGGCCGGCGGCCATGATGCGGTGGTCGACGAACTGGCCCTCGCGGCCCGAGCCGAAATGGCAATCGAGGCAGCGCGACGCGCGCGTCTTGGGGTCGTCGAGCGGAACCATGCCGCGCGCGACGTTGGCCGCATGAGTGCCGCCGACCGCATAATGGCTGGCGAGCCAGCCGGAGGCCGCGCCATGGCAGCCCTCGCAGCCGATGCCGTCCGAGAGCTGGAAGCGGGCGCCCCGCGCGCCGGACGGGGCGGGGGTCGCGTGGCAGCCGAGGCAGAGCGGCGCGGTGGCGGCGTCGCCGAGGCCGAGGCGGGCGGCGATCGACCGCGCCCGCGGCTCGCGCAACACCGCATAGGCCCGGCTGTGCGCGCCGGTCGGCGAGGAGGCGTTCTGCCAGATCATCAATTCGTCCTGGCGGACGACGGCGCCGGTCGGCTCCGAGCGGCCGTGGCAGGTCGAGCCGGCGCAGCTCGCGACGCCGACGAAGCCGCCGGCCGCGTCCGCAGGCGGGGCCCCGGCGCGCGCGGCATGGGCGAGGAGGAGCAGCAAGGCGGCGAGCAAGGCGGCGGCGCCGATCGCAAGGCCCCCGCTGCGCACCATCATGCCTCCCCTGCTGAGAGCGGATAAGAGCCCAAACGGGCCTGGCTTGCAAGCGGCTCGGGGGCGGGTGACACGCGGCGGGAACGGGATTAGTCCCGCAAGCCATGGCCCTCGCAGACACCTATCCCCTCTACCTCGCCAACGAGGCGAAGCAGCCCAACGCCGACCTCGCGGTGACCGACAAATATACCGGCGAGGTGGCGTTCAGGGTGGCGATGGCGGACGCGGCGACCATCGACGCGGGCATCGCGGCCGCGGTCGAGGCGGCGGGGCCGATGGCGCGGATGGCCGCTTACGAGCGCCAGGCGGTGCTCCAGCATTGCGTCGACCGCTTCAAGGCGCGGTTCGACGAGCTCGCCTTCGCGCTCTGCGTCGAGGCGGGCAAGCCGATCAAGGATTCCGAAGGCGAAGTGACGCGGCTGATCGACACGTTCCGCATCGCCGCCGAGGAGAGCGTGCGGATGACGGGCGAGGTCCAGCCGCTCGACATCTCGCCCCGCGCGCGCGGCTATCAGGGCCTCTGGAAGCGCGTGCCGATCGGCCCGTGCAGCTTCATCTCGCCGTTCAACTTCCC
>JBJMTY010000333.1:0-7577 GCA_045811445.1 Allosphingosinicella sp.
CGGTGGGCATGGCGACCAACATCCCGCCGCACAATCTCGGCGAGGTTCTGGAGGCCTGCAAGGCCTATATGGACAATCCGGCGATCACCATCGAGGAGCTGATCGAGATCGTGCCGGGCCCGGATTTCCCGACCGGCCCGCTGATCCTCGGCCAGGCCGGCATCCGCAGCGCCTACCATAGCGGGCGCGGCTCGATCATGATGCGCTCGCGCCACAAGGTCGAAACCGGGCGCGGCGACCGTGTGTCGATCGTCCTCACCGCCATACCCTATCAGGTCGGCAAGAACGGCCTCGTCGAGAAGATCGCCGAAGCCGCCAAGGACAAGCGGATCGAAGGCGTGTCCGACATACGCGACGAGAGCTCGCGCGAAGGCGTGCGCGTCGTCATCGAGCTCAAGCGCGACGCGACCCCCGAGGTGGTGCTGAACCAGCTCTGGCGGCACACGCCCGCCCAGTCGAGCTTCCCCGCCAACATGCTCGCCATACGCGGCGGCCGGCCCGAAACGCTCAACCTCAGGCAGATCGTCGAGGCCTTCGTCCGCTTCCGCGAGGAAGTGATCACCCGCCGCTCCAAGTTCGAGCTCGCCAAGGCGCGCGACCGCGCCCACCTATTGCTCGGCCTGGTCATCGCCGTCACCAACCTCGACGAAGTGGTGCGGATGATCCGCGGCTCCGCCTCGCCAGCCGAAGCGCGCGCGTCGCTCCTCGCCCGCGAGTGGCCGGTCGCCGAGATCGCGCCTTATTTGCGCCTCGTCGAGGCGATGGAGAGCGAGATCGAAGGCGATTCCTACCGCCTCTCGGACGCGCAGGTGCGGGCCATACTCGAGCTGCGCCTCCACCGCCTCACGGCGCTCGGCCGCGAGGAGATAGCGGGCGAGCTGGAGCAGCTCGCCGCCTCGATCGGCGCATTGCTCGAGATCCTGGGCAACCGCGTCCGGCTCTACGAAGTGATGCGCGCGGAGTTCGACGCGGTCGCCGCCCAGTTCGCCACGCCCCGCGTCACCGAGATCGCCCCGGCCGCCGACGGCATCGACGACGAGGATCTGATCGAGCGCGAGGACATGGTCGTGACGGTGACCCACACCGGCTACATCAAGCGCACGCCGCTCGAGACCTTCCGGGCCCAGCGGCGCGGCGGCAAGGGCCGCGCCGGCATGGCGACCAAGGACGAGGACGCCGTGACCAACCTGTTCGTCACGTCCACCCATACGCCGGTCCTGTTCTTCTCGACCGCCGGCAAGGTCTATCGCCTGAAGGTCTGGCGGCTCCCGGAAGGCGGGCCGCAGACCAAGGGTCGGCCGATGATCAACCTGCTGCCGCTCGCGGAAGGGGAGACGATCTCGACCGTCCTGCCGCTCCCCGAGGACGAGGCGGAATGGGCCAAGCTCCACATCATGTTCGCCACCGCCCACGGCACCGTCCGCCGCAACTCGATGGACGCCTTCACCAACGTGCCGACGGCGGGGAAGATCGCCATGCGGTTCGGCAACGACGAGGAAGGCGATCCTAATGACCGGCTGATCGGCGTCTCGCTGCTCACGGAGGAGGACGACGTGCTCCTCGCCACCCGCCAGGGGCGGGCGGTGCGGTTCGCTGCGACCGACGTGCGCGAATTCCAGTCGCGGACGTCGGCCGGCGTGCGCGGCATCCGCCTGCGCGACGGCGACGAGGTGATCTCGCTCTCCATCCTCCAGGGTTTCCCCGCCACCACCGACGAGCGCGATGCGTATCTGCGCGCGGCGCCGTGGAAGGAGAATGAGAACGCGCCGACCCTTCCCGCGGAGCGGATGGCGGAATTCGAGGCCGCCGAGGAGTTCATCCTCACCGTCACCGAAAACGGCTACGGCAAGCGCACCTCGGCCTACGAATATCGCCGCACCAACCGCGGCGGCCAGGGCATCACCAACATCGAGACGAGCGCCCGCAACGGCCCCGTGGTGGCGAGCTTCCCAGCCCATAACGGCCAGCAGCTGATGCTGGTCACCGACCAGGCCAAGCTGATCCGCACCACGGTCGGCGACATCCGCATCGCCGGCCGCAACACCCAGGGCGTCACCCTCTTCAAGGTCGCGCCCGACGAGCATGTCGTCTCGGCCGCCCGCATCGAGGAGAGCGAGGACGAGGCGGAAGCGATCGTCGACGTCGAGGACCAGACGCTGGCGGCGAGCGACGCCGTGATCGAGGGCTCGGAAGACTAGGTGCCCCGCCGACGCGCCGCCCCGGCCGTCACCTGGCGCCAGCTCGCTCTCTATGGAGCGCTGCTGGCGGCGGGGGCGCTGGCGCTCGACTGGGTGCAGTACCAGCGGCTGGCCCGGGCGCGGACGGGCGACGTCTATCTTTTGCTGGTGGCGGCCGCCTTCCTCGCCTTCGGCCTGTGGATCGGCTCTCGGCTGCTCCATCGCCGGGCCCCCTCCCCGCCCGGCAACCCTGCCGCCCGCGCCTCGCTGGGCATCAGCGACCGCGAGCTCGCCGTGCTCGAGGCGCTGGCCGAGGGGCGCTCCAACAAGGAGATCGCCGCCGCGCTCCACATCTCGCCGCACACGGTGAAGACGCATGTCGCGCGGCTCCACGAAAAGCTCGGCGCGCGCCGCCGGACGGAAGCGATCGCCCGCGCCCGCGAGCTCGGCATTTTGGCCTAGAGTCCCAGAATCACCCTTTCGGGCGATTGATTTTCCGCTTGGCTCGGGCGCTGTTCGGCGCCAGCTTCACGCTAAGGGGGACCCACCATGCTGAAAAACATTCTGAGCTACGGCACGATCGCCGGACTGATCGCCGGCGTGCCGCTGACCGTCTTCACGCTGACGATCGACGGCGACCAGATGATGCGCTGGGGGATGATCGTCGGCTATGCGAGCATGCTGCTCGCCTTCACCACCATCTTCGTGGCGATCAAGCGGCGGCGCGACAATGAAGGGGGCGGCGTGATCCGCTTCTGGCCCGCCTTCGGCCTCGGCCTCGGCATCGCCTTCGTCGCGGGCATTTTCTACGTCCTGGCCTGGGAGATCGGGTCGCGGCTGAGCGGCGGCGACTTCGCGGCCACCTACGCCAATGCGATGATCGCGCAGCAGAAGGCCGCGGGCGTCAGCGGCGAGGCGCTCGCCCGCTATGCGGCCGAGATGGCGGACTTCCGCCGCAGCTACGCCAACCCTTTGTTCCGGCTGCCGATGACCTTCATCGAGATCTTCCCGGTCGGCGTGCTGGTCAGCCTGGTCGCGGCGGCCCTGCTGCGCAACAGCCGCTTCCTCCCCGCCCGGGACCGCTGACGGAAAAGGACTTGCATCGGCTCATAAGTCTGCTATTTCTGTAAAAACAGAAAGAGCAGACTTATGCGGTTGATCGACCATCCCGACGCCAAGGCTTTCATCCTCCACTGGGGGGAGATGGGCTCGCATTGGGGCGTCAACCGTTCGGTCTCGCAGATCCACGCCTTGCTCTATCTGTCCGAGCGGCCGCTGACCGCCGACGACATCGTCGAGCAATTGGGGCTCGCCCGCTCGAACGTCTCGACGGGCCTCAAGGAGCTGCAGGGCTACGGCATCGTCCGGCGGGTCCATATCGAGGGAGACCGGCGGGATCATTTCGTCGCCGAGACCGACCTTTGGGAGATGCTGACGCGCATCGCCGCCGAGCGCAAGCGCCGGGAGATCGACCCCACCATCGCCTTCCTCGAGCAGCTCGCGGCGAAGCTGCGCGACGACCGCTCGGCGCCGCCGCAGGTGCGCGAGCGCATCACCCGGATGCACGAATTCATGTCGACCTTGGGCGGCTGGTACGACCAGGTTCGCGGCCTGCCCAAGCCGACCCTGGTCGCCTTGATGAAGCTCGGCGGCAAGGTCGCCCGCTTCCTCCCCGGCTCCGGCCGGCCCGCCAAGGACTAGCCGCAGGAAAGGACTCGCGCCCCTCCGCGCTAATACATCGCGCCGGCACGTTTCGATTTTTACAGAAGAAAGAGAAGGAGAAATATCATGGTCGAGATCGCCTACGCCCTCTACCTCCTCATCACCATCGGCCTGACGATCTGGGTCGCCCGCACCCTGTCGCACAACGGGCGGGTGTTCCTGATTCAGTGCTTCGGCCAGAACGAGCAGCTCGCCGATTCCACCAACCATTTGCTCGTGGTCGGCTTCTACCTGATGAACCTCGGCTTCATCACGCTCACCCTCAGCTTAGGCGCGGAGCCCACCACCTATCCCGAAGCGATCCGCTTCCTGAGCTCGAAGGTCGGCCTCGCCGTGGTCGTGCTCGGCGGCATGCACTTCTTCAACATGTCGGCGATCTCCCGCTTCGGCCGCAAGGTCAATGCGTGGCTGATCGACGGCGGCGCGGCGCCGGAAGCGGCGTGAGCGCAGGCGCGGGCGGACCCGGGCCCCGGGTCCGCCTGCTTTTCTTTTCGGGAGGACAAGATGCGACCACTCAACTTTTCGCCGCTGCTGGCCGCCATCACCGCCGGCCCCGTCTTCATCCTCTCGATGGGCGCGGCCATGCTCTACCTCCAGCTGCCCCGCCCTATCATCGTCCCGCTTCGCGACGTGCCCAGCTTCATCCTGATCCTGCAGGTCGCGGCGATGGTGAGCCTCATCGTGGCGCTGATCCCGGCCCTGATCGCCACCCATCTCCTCGCCGCGGCCGGCGAATGCTGGCCGGCGGCGCGGGACACCGGCCTCTGGCTGGCCGCGGGCATGCTGGTGGGCGCAGCCCCGCCCTTGCTGGATCTCGGGAGCGGCGCACTTACGCCGGCGATTTTGCTCCCCTGGGCCCTCACCGGCGCCTGGACGGCTTGGATGTGTCGCCGCGGCGTCGAATGGGATTGAGCCCGCGCGAGCTTCCCGACCCGGCCGCGACCGGCTATCGGCCACGGCCATGACATCAAGCGTCCACATCATCGGCGGCGGCCTCGCCGGATCGGAAGCGGCGTGGCAGCTGGCCGAGGCGGGGCAAAAGGTGCGCCTGTCGGAGATGCGGGGCGGCGGCGACACGACGCCCGCCCACCAAAGCGACGCCCTCGCCGAGCTGGTCTGCTCGAACAGCTTCCGCTCCGACGATGCCGAGCACAATGCCGTCGGCCTGCTCCACGCCGAGATGCGGGCGCTGGGCTCGCTGATCATGGCCGCCGCCGACGTGCATCGCGTGCCCGCCGGCTCGGCGCTGGCGGTGGACCGCGACGCCTTCTCGGCCGAGGTCACCGCGCGCCTCGCCGCGCATCCGAACGTGGAGCTGGTTCGCGAGCGGGTCGACGCCCTCCCCGCCTCGGGCGCGACGATCGTCGCCACCGGCCCGCTCACCGCCTTGAGCCTCGCCGAGTCGATCGGCGCGGCGACCGGCGCCGATTCGCTCGCTTTCTTCGATGCGATCGCCCCGATCGTCTACCGCGAGACGATCGACATGGACGTGGCGTGGCTCGCCTCGCGCTGGGACAAAGGCGAGGCGGCCTACATCAACTGCCCGATGACCAGGGACCAGTATCTCGCCTTCCACCAAGCCCTGCTCGACGGCGAGAAGAGCGCGTTCAAGCAATGGGAGCAGGACACGCCCTATTTCGAGGGCTGCATGCCGATCGAGGTGATGGCCGAGCGCGGCGTCGACACCTTGCGCTACGGGCCGATGAAGCCGGTCGGCCTCGACGATCCGCGGACCGGGCGCTGGCCCCATGCGGTGGTCCAGCTCCGCCAGGACAATGCGCTCGGCACCCTGTTCAACATGGTCGGCTTCCAGACCAAGCTGAAGCATGCCGAGCAGGTGCGGCTGTTCCGGACCATTCCGGGGCTGGAGAAGGCCGAGTTCGCGCGCCTCGGCGGCCTCCATCGCAACACCTTCATCAATTCCCCCGCTTTGCTCGACGCCACGCTGCGCCTCAGGATAGCGCCGCATATCCGCTTCGCCGGCCAGATCACCGGCTGCGAAGGCTATGTCGAATCGGCCGCGATCGGGCTTCTCGCCGGCCGCTTCGCCGCGGCCGAGCTGGCCGGCGGCGCGCCGACGCCGCCGCCGCCCGAGACCGCGCTCGGCGCCCTGCTCGGCCACATCACCGGCGGCGCCGAAGCCGCCACCTACCAGCCGATGAACGTCAATTTCGGCCTGTTCCCGCCGGTCGCGGGGCGTTCGAAGAAGGCCGACCGCAAGAAGCTCTACACCGAGCGGGCGAAGGTGGCGCTGGAGGCGTGGGTGGCCGCTTGAGTTCCTCCCCGGTGCGACGGCATTGGGAGAGGAACCACCGCACGGCAGCGTTTCTGCGGCCGCTTCTCCGACGCTTCGGCATCTACCCCTCCACCACCCTTCGGGTGGTCCCCCTCCCCACCTGCGGCGGGGGAGGGACTGGGTCAGCTCATCCGCAGGCGCACGGTGGAAGCGGGTAGCCGCTTGAGTTCCTCCCCATCGCGAGATGGGGAGGGGGACCACCCGAAGGGTGGTGGTGGGGTCGCTACCGCCGCGCTGCCCTGAGGATCGCGGTAACCACCGACTCCACGTCCCTCAGCACATCGGCGGCATCGAAGCGCAGCACCGATATTCCGCGCTCTCGCAACCATGCATCGCGCGCGGCATCCTGCTGCGGTGTCGTCCCGCGAGAATGCTGATCGCCGTCGACTTCCACGACGAGGCGCGCCGAAGGGCAGTAGAAATCCGCCGTGCAGCGTATGAAGGGGTGCTGACGCCGAAACTTGAGCTCTTCCGGCCGATCCCGGAGCACCTGCCAAAGAAGCCCCTCCGGCAGGCTCATATCGCGACGCAGCTCGCGCGCCCTGAGCACGGCAGCGTTCCTGCGGCCGCTTCTCCGACGCTTCGGCATCTACCCCTCCACCACCCTGCGGGTGGTCCCCCTCCCCACCTGCGGCGGGGAGGGACTGGTTCAGCTCATCCGCACGCGCACCTTGCCGGCTTCGGCTTGCGCTTGGGGGCCGTCGCGGCGAACTCGCTCGAGTCGAGCCAGCCGGAGCGGTCGTTATCGGCTTCGGCGAACTTCGCTTCGGTCCTCGCCGCCCATTCGTCGAAGCTCAGCTGGCCGTTGCCGTCCCTGTCGAGCTTGGCGAAGGCCTTGCGCCGGGGCTCGAGCAATTCGGCGAGCAGGACGCGGCCGTCGTCGTTCCTGTCGGCGCGGGCGAAGCGCTTCTCCTCCTTGCTCTTCTCGGACGCCGAGGGCGGCAGCGACAGAGCGCGGCGGCCGCTTCCGCCCTGCGGGACATAGGCCGAAGCGACCGCCGCCGAGGGCGGCCGCGGCACCTGGCTTTCGGCCGACGCCCTTCCCTTCCAGATGAAGAATCCCGCCAACAGCAACGCCAGCGCCGAGGCGGCGCCCCCCACGATCCGCAGCATGTCTTTCCTCCTTCGTCAGGTGTGGAAGCGACATCAGTCTCGCGAAACCGCCATTTCGGTCGGAAAAAATGACGAGAACGGATCAAAACCCGCTGAGACGGTGCGCCAGCATGCGCAGCATCCGCTTCGGCGCGCCTTGCGGCTCCCAGTGCGGACGCTCCGGCTCGGCGTCGCGACGGGCGAGCGCGGCGAGCATGCCGAGCGGGCGCAGGCGGGCGGGAAGCCGCGGCGGCGCGGCGCGCGCGCGGGCGGCGGCGAGCGCGGCGTCC
>JBJMTY010000334.1:0-4935 GCA_045811445.1 Allosphingosinicella sp.
ACGCTCTTCCGATCTTCAGGTCGAAATCGGGCACGGGCGACAGGATGCGCCCGTCGTCGGTCGCGACGCCGCTCGGCAGATCGAGCGCGACCCGGACCTGGGCCCCGCCCGCGAGGCGCCCGAGCGCGCCGGCCGCGAGTGCGTCGAGCGGGCGCTTGAGGCCGGTGCCGAACAAGGCGTCGACGAGCAGAACCGACGGGCCCGCCGTCTCGAGCGGCTCGACCTCGCCTTGCCATTCTTGGCGGGCCGCCTTGGCCGCGGAAGTGCCGGGCTCGCCGAGCGCGGCGACGCGGACGGTGACGCCACGCTCGGCGAGGCGGCGGGCGAGGACGTAGCCGTCGCCGCCATTGTTGCCCGGACCGCACAATACGAGGGCGGGGAGCGGGCCGGCATGGCGCCACACCGCCTCGGCGGCGGCGCTGCCGGCGCGGTCCATCAGAGCCTCGACGCTGGTCCCGGCGGCGATCGCGGCCTCCTCGGCCGCCCGGATTTCGGCCGCGGTGAAGATGGCGCGGGGAGTCACTTGGCGTGGGCGGGAAGGCGGTAGCGGTCGCCGCCGACCGTCACTTCGATCTCGCCGGGCCCGATCAGCTTCACCGACGCGCCTTCCGACCCGTCGGCGGCGACGACGCCATGCCCGTCAGTGGCGATCAGCAGCCGCCGAAAGCTTCCGTCCGGGCTGTAGAGGGTGAGCACCTGGCCGCGCGGGCTGTCGCCGCGGTCGAGCGTGCAGACCCGCTCCAGCCGCCCCGCGCCGCCGGTTGCGCAGGGGATGCGGTCGTCCACGACCGCCGCCTCGTTGCCGGGCGCGGACGCGGCCGGCGCCGCCTCCGGCGCGGGACCGGGACGACGCTGCTCGGCCTTGCGGTCGCCGCAGGCGGCAAGCGCCAGCGCGGCGAGGAGAAGGAGACGACGCATGCCGCGAGTCTGCGGGATCAGCGCCCGCCGCGCAAGGCGGCGAAGCGGGCGGCGAAATCGGGAGAACCGAACAAGGCGTCGAAGGCGGAATCCTGGTCCGCATCCCGGGCGGTACCACGGGCGGCGAGCGCGATGCCACGCTTCAGCGCCGCGTGGCTCGCCGGGCTGGCCGCCGCGACCGCCTCGGCGAGCGCCAAGGCGGCGGCGGGCGCGTCGTCCGCGACGATCTCGACCAGCCCGATCCGCGCGGCTTCGCGCGCGCCGATGCTCTGCGCGCCGAGCAGCAGCCGCGACGCCTGCCCCGGTCCGGTCAAGGCGACCAACCGGGCAATGTCTTCCTGCGGGTAGGAAATGCCGAACTTGGCGGGCGTGATCGCGAAGCTCGCGGACGGGGCGGCGATGCGGACGTCGCAGGCCATGATAAGCGCGACTCCCGCGCCGAAGCAGGGCCCCTCGATCAGCGCCAGGCTCGGCAGCGGCGACACGGCCAGCCCATCGATGCCTTCCCGCATCGCCCGGCGGAAGCGCGCCCGGGCGGGCTCGTCCGCCTGGAGCGCGGGGAAGCCGGCGAGGTCGGCGCCCGCCGAGAAGGCCTGGGCCGAGCCGGAGAGGATGAGGACGCGCGCGCCGTCCCGCGCCGCCTGGTTCGCCAGCCGGGCGATGTCCGGCCACGTCTCCACCGGTATCGCATTGCGCGCCTCGGGGCGGTCGAGGAGGAGGCGGGCGATCGGGCCGTCGAGGCGGAGGTGGAGCATCGCCCCCGCTCTGCCTGCGAACGGGCGGCCCTGTCTCGGCAAAAAAGAGCCGGTCGCTCCCCTGGTCGGGAGCGGCCGGCTCATCTCGTTCACGGCGCCTGCCCCCGCTCTCGCGTTTCGGCCGGGACCGTGGCCGGATGTCCGCCGCCTACGAAACGCGCGGCGTCGACCCGTCGCGTTCAATGCAGCAAGCATCGTGCCATGACGAAAGTCCGCGGCCTCAAGTGGTTAACGGCCGCTCCGAACCGTCCCCGGCCGGGACTCGCGGGTCAGGCGAGACGGGTAGCCAGCCTCCACCACGATGGCCGCTCCGCGGCGAGGGCGGCCGAAGCGCGGTCGCGCGCGGCTTCGTCGTCGAACAAGGCGAAGCAGGTCGCGCCGGAGCCGGACATGCGCGCGAACGCCCCGCCCGCCGCGCGCAGCCGCTCGAGCAATTCGCCGATCGCCGGCGCGAGCGCGACGGCCGGCGCCTCGAGGTCGTTGACGCCCTCGAGCGGATCGGAGGGAAGCGGGCCCGAGCCGGGCGGCGACCAGCGGCGGAAGATTTCGGCGGTAGCGAGGGCGATTCCGGGATTGACCAGCAGCAGCGGCCTTCCGGCGAGGCCGAGCTCGACGGCGCGGAGCCGTTCGCCGCGCCCCTCGCCGCGCAAAGTGCGCGAGAACAGGCAGGCCGGGACGTCGGCGCCAAGGGTTTCGGCGAGTGGGAGCAAAGCCGCTTCGCCGAGGTCGAGCCGCCAGAAGCGGGCGAGCAGCCGCAAGGCGGCGGCCGCGTCGGCCGAGCCGCCGCCGACACCGGCCGCGACCGGCAGCTGCTTGTCGAGGGTCAAAGCGGCGCCCGCTTCCACGCCGAACGTCTCGCGGAGAGCGCGGGCGGCACGGAGGACGAGATTGTCGCCCTCCCCGTCCAGCGCCGCGGCGAACGGGCCCTCGATCCGCAGGGAAAGGCTCTCCGAAGGTTCGACGCGGAGGCCGTCGCCGGCCTCGGCGAAGGCGAACAGGGTGTCGAGATCGTGATAGCCGTCCTCGCGCCGGCGAAGGATGTGGAGCGCGAGGTTGAGCTTGGCGCGCGCGCGCTCTTCCATCAGGGCGCGGCGAGGTCGGGCGTGAGGCCGGTGTCGATCTTGGCCTTGAGCCGGTCGGCCGCCGCGCCTTCGGCATAGACCAAAGCCGCGCGCCAGGCGTAGCGCGCCTCCCAGCGCCGGCCGACCGAGAAATAGGCGTCGCCGAGATGCTCGTTGATCGCCGAATCGGCCGGCTGGCCCTGCGCCGCCCGCTCGAGCAGGCCGACCGCCTTGGCCGCGTCGCCCTGTACGTAATAGGCCCAGCCCAGCGAGTCGGTGATCGCCGCGTCGTCGGGCTGGCGGCGGCTCGCTTCCTCGATCAGCCTCGTCGCGGCGGGGAGATTCTCCCGCCGCTCGAGCTGCGAATAGCCGAGGAAGTTGAGCACCATGGGCTGGCGCGGGGCGAGCGCATAGGCCTGCTCGAGCGACGCCTTCGCTTCGGGCCAGCGCCCCGCCTGGGTGAGGGCGTTGCCGCGCAGGACGAGCAGGATCCAGCGCGGGTTGGCGGGATCGTCGCCGGGGATCGCCAGCGCCTTGGCGAAGGCGTCGGCGGCGTCGCCGTAGCGCTTGTTCTGGGTGAGGAGGTCGCCGAGGCGAGTCCAGCTTTCGACCGCGCCGGGCGCCTTGTCCGCGGCGGCCCGCGCCTCGGCCAAAGCCTGCTCGCCGCGCCCGGCGGCGTTGAGGAAGGACAGCCGACGGTCGGCGGCGAGCGCGAAATACGGATCGTCGGCGGGAATGCCGGCCAGAGCGGCGAGCGCGGCCTCGTGCTGGCCGCGCCCGGCGAGCAGCTCCGCCGCGTCCATGGGCGCTTCGCTCGTGGCGGGGGACAGGAAGCCGGCGATGCGCGAGAAGCTCAAAGCCAGGTCCGGCACTTCCTGGCTGGAGAGGTCGGCGGCAAGGGCGACGAGGAAGTCGGCGATGCCGGCCGGGGCGCCGGGCGCGGGGCCGGGGAGCGGGCGGCCGGCGGCGAGCCGGGCGCGAGCTTCGGCGACCGGGGCGGAATCGCCCTGGAGGAGCTCGGCGGCCTCGGCCCGCCAGCCGCGCCCGGCCAGCTGCGAGGCGAGGAGCAGCCGCACGCGGTCGCTCCTGTTGTCGGCGCGGGCGAAGACCGGCTGGACCGCGGCCAGCGCCGGCCCCTTGTCGCCGCGCGCGAGCAGCAGCAGCGCGCGCTGCTCGGCGGCGTAAGCGGCGAGCGGCGAACGCTCGCCCGAGCCCGCGGCGAGTATGGCGGCGGGGTCGCCCTTGCCCGAGCCCTCGGCGATCCAGGCGCGCAACACCGGCGCCATGAAGCCGAACACCTCGTCCTTGCCGATCAGATCGGCCTGCGCGGCGGCGGCGGGCCAACGCTTCGCCTTCACCGCCTCGGCGGCGAGCAGCAGCCTCCCCTCCGGGTTGATCGTGCCGGCTCTGTCGAGGATCGCAGCGGCGCGCAGCGCGAGCGCCTCGTCGCCGGCCCACAGGCCGGTGCGCATGGCGCGCTGGGCGAGCACTTCGTTGTCGGGCGTCAAAGTGAGGGCCGCGGCGTAAGCCGCGGCAGCGTCGTCGAGCGGCGCGGCGGTCTCGGCGGCGCGGGCGTGGATATAGGCGGTGAGCGCCGTGCGGTCTCCCACCACGGCGGCGGCGGGGACGCTCGGCAGGGCCGCGGCCGTCGCGGCGAGGATCAGCCTACATGTTCGGGTAATTGGGACCTCCCCCGCCTTCGGGCACCACCCAGTTGATGTTCTGCATGGGGTCCTTGATGTCGCAGGTCTTGCAGTGGACGCAATTCTGGGCGTTGATCTGGAGCCGGGGCCGGCCCGCTTCCTCGACGAATTCGTAGACGCCGGCGGGGCAATAACGCTGCTCGGGCCCGGCATAATCGGGCAAATTCACCTCGGTCGGGATCGCCGGGTCCTTCAGCGTCAGGTGGACCGGCTGGTCCTCCTCATGGTTGGTGTTGGAAATGAACACCGAGGAGAGCCGATCGAAGCTGATCACGCCGTCGGGCCTGGGATAGTCGATCGGGCGGACGAGGTCCTTCCTCCACAGCGACTTGTGGTCGGGATGGTGGCGCATCGTGAACGGCAGGCCGATCTTGAGATAGCGCATCCACATGTCGATGCCGGCGAGCAGGGTGCCGGCCGTGCCGCCGAACTTCGCCACCAGCGGCTCGACGTTGCGGACCATCTTCAATTCTGCAGCGACCCAGCTCGCGCGCAGGC
>JBJMTY010000335.1:0-15151 GCA_045811445.1 Allosphingosinicella sp.
CCGGGCTTATGCGGAAAAGTGGGTCAACATCCAGTCCGGGCAGTTCCAGCGCCTCGGCGTGATGGGCGAATGGGACGACCCCTATCTCACCATGAAGTTCGAGGCCGAGGCGAAGATCGTCGAGGAGCTGCTGAGATTCGCCGAGGAGGGCCGGCTCTATCGCGGCGCCAAGCCGGTGATGTGGAGCCCGGTCGAGAAGACCGCGCTGGCCGAGGCCGAGGTGGAATATGAGGACGTCGTCTCGACCCAGATCGACGTGGCGTTCGAGATCGTCGAGAGCCCGGTCCCCGAGCTGGTCGGCGCCCACGCGGTGATCTGGACCACCACTCCCTGGACGATCCCGGTCAACCAGGCGATCGCCTACGGGCCGGAGGTCGAGTATGTCTTGATGGAGGTTGGCGGCAGGCGCCTGCTGGCGGCGGAAGCGCTGGCGCCGGCGACCCTCTCCCGTCATGCCAGCGAAGGCCGGCATCCAGGCGGCGCCGGTGACGGCCGCGAAGGCAGCATGGACCCCAGCCTTCGCTGGGGTGACGGGTTGAGACTGAAAGGCTCCGACCTCGCCGGCACGATCGCCCGCCACCCGATGCACGAGCTGGGCGGCTTTTTCGCGCGGCCGCGGCCGTTCCTCCCCGCCGAGCATGTCACCACCGATGCGGGCACCGGCCTCGTCCACATGGCGCCGGACCATGGCGAGGAGGATTTCCTGGTCTGCAAGGCGGCGGGGATCGAGCCGGTGTTCGCGGTCGACGACGGCGGGTTCTACCGGGCGGACTGGGAATGGCTCGGCGGACTGGGCAGCGTCATCAACGCGAAGTTCAACGCGCCCGAGGGCCCAATCTGCGAGGGGCTGCGCGAGGCCGGGGCGCTGCTGGCCGCCTCCGCCGACTTCCGCCACTCCTACCCGCACAGCTGGCGCTCGAAGGCGAAGATTATCTTCCGCTGTACCCCGCAATGGTTCATCCCGATGGACCAGAACCCCTCTCCCGTCGGCGCTGACGCGCCGCCACCCTCTCCCGCGAGGGGAGAGGGGCTGAGAGCCACCGCCCTCCGCGCGATCGACGAGACGCGGTGGGTGCCGGAGAAGTCGAGGAACCGCATCCGCGCGATGGTGGAAGGGCGGCCGGACTGGGTGATCAGCCGCCAGCGGGCGTGGGGGGTGCCGATCGCGCTCTACGTCAACCGCGCGACCGGCGAGTATCTCAAGGATGCGGTGGTCAATTCCCGCATCATCCGCGCCTTCCATGAGGCCGGGGCGGACGCCTGGTTCGGCGCCGACCACCAGGCCCTGCTCGGCAACCATTACAGCCTCGAGGAATGGGAGCCGGTCAAAGACATACTCGACGTCTGGTTCGATTCGGGCGCGAGCCATGCCTATGTGATCGAGGCGCGCTACGGCCAGGACGTGCGCGCCGACCTCTATGTCGAGGGCTCGGACCAGCATCGCGGCTGGTTCCAGTCGTCGCTGCTGGAGAGCTGCGGGACGCGGGGGCGGGCGCCCTACGAAGCGGTGCTCACCCACGGCTTCGCGCTCGACCGCGACGGGCGCAAGATGTCCAAGTCGGTCGGCAACACGGTCGATCCGCTCGCCGTGATCCGCGACAGCGGCGCCGACATATTGCGCCTGTGGACCGCCTCGACCGACTATTTCGAGGATGTCAGGATCGGCAAGGAAGCCCTCGCCGGCACCTCGGACGCCTATCGCAAGCTCAGGAACAGCTTCCGCTATCTGCTCGGCGCGCTGGCGGGGTTCGGGGACGGCGAGCGGGTGGCGGCGGCGGCGGACATGCCCGAGCTGGAGCGCTACATGCTCCACCGCCTCGCCGAGCTCGACGCGGAGCTGAAGGCCGCGGCCGAAGGGTTCGACTTCAACCGCTATACGCGGCTCATCACCAGCTTCGCCAACGAGGACCTCTCCGCCTTCTTCTTCGATATCCGCAAGGACAGCCTCTATTGCGACGCACCCGCCTCGCCCAAGCGGCGGGCCTACCGGACGGTGCTGGACACCATCTTCCACGCTTTGGTGCGCTGGCTGGCGCCGATCCTCTGCTTCACCGTCGAGGAAGTGTGGCTGACCCGCTATCCGGACGAGGGTTCGGTCCATCTGCTCGAATGGCCGGCGATCGATCCCGCCTGGCGCGACGCGGCGCTGGCCGCGAAATGGGCCCTGATCCGCCATTCGCGCGAGCGGGTGACCGAGGCGATCGAGCCCTTGAGGCGCGAGAAGGCGATCGGCTCCAGCCTCGAGGCGAAGGTGCTCTATCCGGCCGCCGAGATCGACTTGGCCGACACGGCGCTTGCGGAGCTGGCGGAAATCTACATCGTGTCGGAAGTCGAGGCGGGGCCGGGCGAGAGCCTCGAGATCGCCAAGGCCGACCATGCCAAATGCGGCCGCTGCTGGCGGCTGCTGCCGGAAGTCAAGGAAGAGGGCGCGCTGTGCGCCCGGTGCGAGGGGGTCGTGAATGGCTGAAGCGAGCGTCGAGCCGGATGGGACGGCGCCCGCCCGCGCGCGCGTCGACGACCGGGTGAGGAAGAACCGCATCCTCGGCCTCTCGGTCGCGGGCGCGGTGTTCGTCGTCGACCAGGTGGTGAAGTGGGTGGTGACCTACGTCTTGCAGCTGCCGGCGCGGCAGAGCACGGACCTGCTCCCCTTCTTCCGCCTCAGCTGGGAGCAGAATCGGGGCGTGTCGATGGGCTTCCTGACCGCGGGGAGCGAGACCGAGCGCTGGCTGCTCGTCGCGATGACGGGCGCGATCTCGCTGTTCGTCCTGGCCTGGCTGTGGCGCGAGAAACGGCGCGACGACGCCGTCGCCCTGGCGTTCGTGCTCGGCGGGGCGCTCGGCAACATCGTCGACCGCGTCCGGCTGGGCTACGTCGTCGACTTCGCCGACCTGCATTTCGGCGACATCCGACCCTTTTTGATCTTCAATGTCGGGGACGCTGCCATTACCATAGGCGTCCTGCTATTGCTGGTCCGGGCGCTGATGACGCGCGACCGGAAAGCGCCCGAGGAGGATAAGTGACTATGCGTATCGTGACCATCGGCCTGACCGCCGCGGCGGCCGCCGCTCTCCTGCTGGGCGGCTGCGCGAGCAATAAGGTGGCCGGGCGGGAACGGCCGGACGAGTTCGCCGTGGTGCGCAACCAGCCGCTCGTCATCCCGCCCGACTACAGCCTGGCCCCGCCCCGCGCCGGCGATCCGGTGCCGCAGGCGACCGACGCCCGCACCCAGGCGCTCGAGGCCCTGTTCGGCGGTCCGCAGCCGCGCAGCCAGTCCGAGACGTCGATGCTGGGCACGGTCGGCGCCGATCGTGCCGCGCTCGGCGCGCGCTCGGTGGCCGGCGATCCGCAGACCAACATTGTCGACAAGGGCGCGGTGACCCAGACCATCCTCGCCGCCCCCGACGGCCCCGGCCGCGACGCCACCGCGACCACGCCCCACTAAGCGTCTAGAAGCGAATCCCGAGCGAGCCGACCAGCCCGGCGCCCGAGCGGCGCCGGGGGACAGGGGCGGGGGTTAGGACGGGGCCGAGGTCGGTGTCGACGTAGCGCAGCCCCGCCTCGAGCGGGCCGATCGCGTAGCGCCCGCCCAGCGACCAGTTCCAATAGCCGCCGAGACGGCCTCCCTCCTCGCGGCCAGCTTCGGCGGCGAGCGTAAGGCCGGTCAGCGGTATGCCCGCCTCGATCTGGCCGAAGACATAGGCGCGCTCGTCGCCCCCCAAAGCGTATTTGGCGCCCACGGTCGCCTCGACGGGGCCCAGGCTGTGGGAAAGCGAGACATAGGGTTCGGCCTGGTCGCCGCCCCCGGCGCCCCCGGGGAAGGTGTAATAAAGGAGGCCCGCGTCGAGGATGGTGCCCGAGGCGATCGAGGCCGAATAGCCCGCATAGAGGTCTAGCTCGGCGTCGCCGAGCGCGCGGACGCCCTTCAGGGTGGTCCCCCGCGCGCCGGCGTAGAGGCCGCTGGGCAGCGTGACGGTGATGCGTCCCTGGAGCGCCGGGTCTCCCCCGGAGCGGGAGATGCCCCGGAAGCGATAGTCCGAGAGCAAAGTGACGCCGCCGCTGACGGCGGCCTTGCCGGCTTGCGCGGCGGCGGGGGCGGACGAGGCGAGCAGCAGGAGAATGAGGAGCGCTTTCATGGGCCGTTCCTGCCCGAGCGCCCCTGGCCGGGCAACCGCATTAGCCGTTCCTTAGGAGCGGCGGCGCTATCGAGCGCGGCGATGACCCAGCATGATTTCGCCCCTTACGCCCCCGGGCTCGCCGACGCCGGCGGCCAGGCCGCGCAACTCGGCGAAGTACTGGCGCTGGTCGAGGAGATTGCCGGGCTCGCGCCCTCGGCGCGCGGCGACGCGGCGCTGGAGGAGGCGGCGCGGGTCAGCGCAGCTTATGCCGCCGCGCCTCCGGTCGCGCAGCGGCGCTTCGACGCGCACGCCGCGGCGACGGCGCGCTGGGCGGCGACGGGCGTCGAGACCCTGCTAAAGCTCCAGGATGCGGGCAAGCCCTCGGCGCCGGCTGCCGGCGCGCTCGCCAGGGCGCTCCGCGGCGCGCTCGCGGAGCTGGCGCGGATGGCGGGAGCCTAAGTTCGGGGTTGCGGCCCGGCGTCCCCGGGATTTGCCGGCCATTCCTTCACATGGATGTCGCGCTGGGGGTTGGGGAGGACGATGCCGTTCTCCCGGAACAGCGTCCAGACGCGGTTCAGCACTTCGGAGCGGACGCTGCCGACGCCCGCCTCGGGGTCGCTGATCCAGACCAGGATCTCGTGCTCGACGCTGCTCTCGCCGAAGGCGGTGAGCCAGATGCCGGGCGGCGGCGAATCCTTGACCCTTTTCGCTTCCTTCGCCGCCTGCACCATCAGCTTCTGGGCCAGCGCGAGGTCGCAACCATAGCCGACGCCGACCTTGATGTGGACGCGCACGTCGCGGCTCGAATAGGACCAGTTCTCGACCTCCTGGGTCATCAGATTCTCGTTGGGGATGAGATGCTCCTTGCCGTCGCGCGTGACGATCGAGACGGCGCGCACCCCGATCTTGCTGACATGGCCGAAGCTGTCGCCGACGACGATGACGTCGCCCGGCTTGATCGACCGGTCCATCAGCAGGATGATCCCGGCGATGAGGTTGCCGAACGTCTTTTGCAGCCCGAAGCCGACCGCCAGGCCGAATGCGCCGGAGAAGACGGTGAGCGCGGTCAAATCGATGCCGAGCAGATCGATGCCGACGAAGAAGGCGATTACGACGATGGCGATCCCGGCGAGCTTCTGGGCGAGGAGCTGCTGCGCGGGGTCGAGCGAGCGGGCGCGGCGGATCGAATGGGCGACGATCCGGTTGAGCAGCTTCACCACAGCGTAGAGCGCGACGAGGATCACCGTCACCTGGAGGATGGTGAGCAGCGAGATGCGGGTCTTGCCGGCGGTGAAGCCGACGCGGTTCAGCACGTCCTGGATCGGCGCGAGCCCCCCGGTGGTGCGGGCGAGCAAGGCGACGAAGGCGATGCCGGCGAGCAAGGCGGCGATCCAGGAAGCGAGGCCGAGCCCCTTCACCACGTCCCAGACGAGCAGGGCCGCCGCCGCCCCGACGGCGAGGCCGAGCACGACCAAGGCAAGCGGGCGCCAGGCGTCGGCATTGATCGCGATGCCGATGGCGACGAGCGCGGCGAGCCAGCGGGTGAGGCTGCACATGCGCGGCCCCAGCTCCTCGCCGCGCCCGCCGGCGCGGTGGCTCCAGAAGGCCGCCAGGCGCGGGCCGAGCAGCCGCCCGGCGAGATGCGCGCCCAGCCAGATGAGGACGAGAAGGACCGCGGCGGCGGCGGCGGAGACCCAGTCCGCATAAGTCGGCCAGGTGACGCCGAGCGTGTCGAAGATGCTCCTCATGCCCGCGGATACTCCGCGAGCGCGGCGGCGAGGTCCTCGATCAGGTCGCCGGGATCCTCGAGGCCGATGTGGAGCCGCACCAGAGGCCCTTCCGCCGCCCAGCGCGTCGCGGTGCGCATCCGCTCGGGGTCGTAGGGCACGGCGAGGCTCTCATAGCCGCCCCACGAGAAGCCGAGGCCGAACAATTCGAGCGAATCGAGCAGGCGAGCGCAGTCGGCGTCCGCGCCGCCCCGCAGGATGAAGGAAAACAGGCCCGACGAGCCGCTGAAGTCGCGCGCCCAGATCTCGTGGCCCGGGCAATCGGGCAAGGCGGGATGAAGGACGCGGGCGACCTGCGGTTGGGCCTTCAGCCAGGCGGCGACCTCGAGCGCGTTCGCCTCGTGCTGCCTCAGCCGCACCGCCATGGTGCGCAGGCCCCGGGAGCCGAGCCAGGCGTCGTCGGGGCTGAGGCAATGGCCGAGGTCCCAGCTCGTCCGCTCCAGCTTGGGATAATGATCGGGGCCGGCGGTGGCCGAGCCGAGCATGACGTCGGCATGGCCGCCGACATATTTGGTCGCCGCGAGGATCGAGACGTCGCAGCCGTGGGAAAGGGCCGGGAAGAAGAGCGGAGTCGCCCATGTATTGTCGATCAGGGTCGCGACGCCGCGCTCGCGCGCCGCGGCGCAGATCGCCGGCACGTCCTGCACTTCCATCGTCACCGAGCCGGGGCTTTCGAGCAGGATCGCCCGCGTGCGCTCGCCGATCAGCCCGGCGATGCCGGCGCCGACCAAAGGGTCGTAATAACGGGTGGCGACGCCGTAGCGGCACAGGAAGCCGTCGCAGAAGCGGCGGGTCGGGCCGTAGGCGCTGTCGGTGACGAGCAGTTCGTCGCCGGCGGAGAGCATGGTGAGCAAAGCCGCGGTCACCGCCGCGAGGCCGGAGGAATAGAGGAAGGTCCCGGCCGCGGCCGGTTCCAGCTCGGTCAGGGCTTCGGCGAGCGCCCATTGGGTCGGGGTGCCGTGGAGGCCGTAATAAGGCTTGCCGAATTCGGGCGCGGCGGCGCACAGCTCGGCGACGCTGTCGAACAAGATGGTCGAGCCGCGATGGACCGGCGGGTTGACGAGGCGGCCGCGCCATTCCTGGCGCCGGCCGCCATGGGCCAGGCGGGTGTCGGGGCGCTTCCCCTTCACGCCGCGCCCGTGGCCTTGGGCGTCGCCGGGTCGGCACCCCATTCGGACCAGCTGCCGTCGTAGAGCGCGACATCCTCCTTGCCGAGCAGATGGGCGCCGAACAGCAGGACGGCGGCGGTCACGCCCGAGCCGCAGGTCGTCACCATCGGCTTCGAAAGGTCGATGCCGGCTTCCTCGAAGGCCGCGCGCAGGGTCGCGCCGCGCTTGAAGCTGTTGTCGGGGTTGAAGAGCCGCCCCTGCGGCAGGTTGCGCGCGCCGGGGATGTGGCCCGAGGCGAGGCCGGGGCGCGGCTCGGCTTCCTCGCCGGCGAAGCGCGCCGCGCCGCGCGCATCGACGATCGCGTGGCTTCCCGCCCCCACCAGAGCGAGCAGGTCCGCCTTGGAGGCGATGCCGCTTGGGTCGAGCGCGGGCGTGAAATGGCCCGCGCGCACGCTCGGCGCGCCGCGCTCCAGCGGGCGCCCTTCGGCCTTCCATTTGGCGAGGCCGCCGTCGAGGATCGCGACGTCGCGCGCGCCGAACCGCTTCAGCATCCACCAGATGCGCGCCGAGCTGTGGAGCGGCGAATCGTCGTAGACGACGATCCGGTCGCCATCCCCCACGCCCGCCGCGCGCAGGCGGCTGGCGAGCCGGCCTTCCGAGGGCAGCATGTGGGGGAACGGGCTGTCGGGGTCGGAGACGTCGTCGAGGTCGAGGAAGGCCGCGCCCGGTATGTGCGCCGCCTCATGGTCCGCCCGCGGGTCGCGCCGGTCGGCGGGGAGGCACCAGGTGGCGTCGAGGATGCGCAGGTCCGCCGCGCCGAGCGCCCCCGCCAGCCATTCGGTCGAGACCAGGTCGCCGGTCACCGCGGCTTCTCCAGCACGCCTAGCTTCTCGAGCGTGGCGAGATAGTCGGCGACCTCCTCCATCGGCGCCGGCGCCACCGTGGCGGCGAGCGCGTCGCGTATCTCGGCGACGCTTCTCTTGCCGTCGACCAGGTTCAGCGTCTCGTAGCCGTAGCTCGGCCCGTCCTCGCTCGCCTCGCGCGACAGCAAGGCCGGCTTCTTCAGCCCCGCACGCTTGAGATGGTCGTCGAGCCAGGAATAGCCGAACCCGTCCATCGGCCCCTTCGGCTCCGGCTTGCGGCGGTAGGCCGGGCCCGCCGGCGCGAGCGGCCGCATCGGCGCCAGCGCGCCCGGAAGCCGGCCTTCGTCAGTATAGACGAACGGCCCGAACCGCTCGAACGAGCGAAGCTCCCCGGTCCATGACGCCCGGTATTGCCGCCACAGCGCCGCGATATCCTCCTCCGCCGCCCCCGCCGCGATCAGCGCGCGTTCGCGCCGCGTCGTCTCGGCGGCCCGCTGCAGCTGCTCCGCCTTCATCGCGCCGAGCGGGTCGCGGCTCTCGTCGAGATTGGCCAGCGCCCAGGCCGAGGCGGCGGCGATGAAGATGGCGCGGCGCAGCTTGGTCGAATCGAGGTTGGCGGGCACGTCCTTGTTGGTGTGGATGTAGATGTCCGGCCAGTCGGCGAGGTAGATGACGGGGACGCGCCAGCTGCCCTCGGCCCAGACCTGATGGTCTGAGCCTTCCGAAAAGCCGCCGATCTTCGCGTGGAGCGCGTTGCGGGTGCCGTCGGGCTCGGTCAGCGGGAAATCGGCGGTGCCGTGGTCGGCATAGAGGCGCGATTGCTCGTCGACCCAGCGGCCGATGGCGAAGCCGACGTCGGAGACGAAGCTCGGCAGGCTCGGCGGCGAGCCCTCGACCTTGAGCACCCCGTGAGTGACGTCGGTGTTGCCGCCGATCATGTCGAGGTGGATGGTCGCCAGGGTGCGGCGCGCGAACTCCGGCTTGGCGTTGAGCAGCGAGATCGTGCACTCGACCTCGCACGGCCAGATGAAGCGGATCGTCCGCTTCGGCCGCGGCAACTTACCCTCGGCGATCAGCCGGTTGAGGCTGCGCGCCACCTCGAGGATGCCGGCGCAGCCGCTGGCATTGTCGTTGGCGCCGGGCGAGGGATGGTCGAGGTGGCAGGAGAGGACAATCTCGTCCCCGCCCGGCTCGCGGCCGAGGATCGCTGCGGTCGGGATGAGGTAGGCGCCCGGGCTCCTGCCCGCTTCGACCCTGGCGCGGAGGCGGACCGCCTCGCCTTTAGCGAGCCGCGCCTGCCAGCCATGGGCGCGGGCCGGCGAGACCATGAACGCCCAGGTGGGGTCTTCCCAGGTGTCGAGATGGCCCCAGCGCACCAGGCTCTGGTCCTCGCCCCACCAGCCGCTCTTCTGGTTCTGTGCCCAGGAGACGATGCCCGCCGCCCCGCGCAGGGTCACCGCCTCGTGGGCGACCGCGCCCGGCTGCGACGAGGTGAGGACGAGCTTTCCCTTGAGGTCCTTGCCGGCGAAATCGCTGGCGGAGGTGCCCGCGCCGATATCGACCAGCGCGCCCTCGGCCGCGCCGCTCGCGCTGTCCTGCGCCAGCGAGATCGGCTGGTCGGCCCAGGAGGCGACCCGCTCCGCATCGGCCCAGCGGCCGCTTTCCTGCCGTTCCTCCCAGAGTTCGGCGAACGAGGCGTTCCAAGCCGGGCGCGAGCGCTGGGTGCCGTAGAAGACATGCCCGTCGGCGGGCAGCGAGACGATGTCGACCTCGGCGAGGCCGTAATCGCGCAACCGGTCCCGGATCAGCTCGGCCGCGGCGCGATAGCCTGTCGAGCCGCGCATGCGATGATCGAGCGACAGCGCCTGCACCGTCCGCTTGGCCGCGCTGCCGGACACCTCACCAGCGACGAGGCGGGTCTCGACCGGCGTCAGCAACGGCGCGGACGGCGCGGCGAGGGCGAGGAGGAGCGGGGCGATCAGCATCGGTCGGAGCATGTCGCCGTCGAGCAAGCGTGTCCAGCGCACCCTCCCCTCTCCCCTTGCGGGAGAGGGGCCGGGGGTGAGGGGTCACGGCCTATCCGGAGAGTCACCAACCCCTCACCCCTAACCCCTCTCCCGCAAGGGGAGAGGGGAATCTAAGACAGCCTCTCGGGCACTTCGCGCGATTCCTCGATCAAAGCGGCGCGGGGCGCCACCGCTTCCCAGGGGAAGACGAACCAGCGTTTGTCGGCGCGGCGGTCGATGCGGCGGGACCAATATTCGGCGCGGGCGCGCGAGCTCGCATTGTCGATCATCACCGCGACCTTGAGATGCTCGTCGTCGGCGCCCTGGGCTTCCAGCGCCGCGCGCAGCGAGAAGATCGTCGTGCCGCTGTCGTTGATGTCGTCGACGATGAGCAGGCGCTGGCCGGCGCGCAGCTTGGCGCCGAGCTTGTCGAGCAATTCCCCGGCGAAGCCGGGCTCGCCCGAGGAGATGTCGACGGAGAGCATGGCGATGTCGAGGCGGTGGGAGAGGAAGGCGGCGGGGACGAGGCCGCCGCGGCCGATCCCGACCAGGAAATCGGGCCGCCACCCGCCTTGCTCGAGCTGGCGCGCGACCGCTTCCACGTCGGCGAGGAACAGGTCGTAGGCGATGTAGCTCAGCTCGGGCTCGTCGGTGGGCATCGGCGGGTCCTGACGCGGGAGGGGCGGCGCGCAACCCATGTCGCGCGCCGCCCCCCTTGTCCAGCCGCCGGGCCTACCAGACGTGGACGCGCTGCTCCGGCGCCAGATAGAGCGCGTCGCCCGGCTTGACGCCGAAGGCGCCGTACCATTCGTCGATGTTCCTGAGCGTCCCGTCGACCCGCCAGCGGGCCGGCGAGTGGACGTCGGAGACCAGGATCATCTTCTCGAGGTCCGGCCGCAGCTTGCCGCGCCACGCTTGGCCCCAGGAGAGGAAGAAGCGCTGGTCGCCGGCGAAGCCGCCGATGGCGGGCGCCCGCTTGCCCTTCAGCGAGACGTGGTAGGCGTCGAGGGCGAGGCGGACGCCGCCTTGGTCGCCGATATTCTCGCCGAGCGTGAGCTTGCCGTTGACCTTCATCCCCGGCGCGCCCTCATAGCCCGAATATTGGCCGGCGAGCGCGGCGGCGGCGGCCTTGAAGCGGTCGGCGTCGGCCGGCGCCCACCAGTCGCGCAGCGTGCCGGCCTCGTCGAACTGGCGGCCCTGGTCGTCGAAGCCGTGGCTGATCTCGTGGCCGATCACCGCGCCGATCGCGCCGTAATTGACCGCCGCGTCCGCCTTCGGGTCGAACATCGGCCCCTGCAGCATCGCGGCGGGGAAGACGATCTCGTTCTGTAGCGGGTTGTTGTAGGCGTTGACCGTCTGCGGCGTCATCGCCCACTCCTCGCGGTCGATCGGCTTGCCGAGGCGGTTATACTGATAGTCGACCGCGAAGGCCGAGGCGCGCTTGACGTTGCCGTAGAGATCGGCGGGGTCGATGGTCAGCGACGAATAATCGCGCCACTTGCTGGGATAGCCGACCTTGACCCGCTGCAAGGCGAGCTTGCGCAGCGCGGCGGCGCGGGTCGCCGGCGACATCCACGACGCCGTCTCGATCCGCCCGCGCATCGCGGTCTGGAGGTTGGCGACCATCGCTTCCATCATCTTCTTCGACGAGGCCGGGAAGTAGCGGGCGACATATTCCTGGCCGAGCGCCTCGCCCAGATTGCCGTCGACGAGGCCGACGCCGCGCTTCCAGCGCGGCAGGTTCTGCGGCTGGCCGGACAGCGCGCTGGCGAAGGCGAACTTGTTGTCGACGAAGCGCTTCGAGAGGTAGCTCGAAGCGTCGTGGGCCATGTGGAAGGCTTCCCACGCCTTGAGCGTCGCGAGCGGCGTCTCGGCGTAGATTTTCGCGACCTTGGGGACGGCCGTATCCTGCGTCACGATGATGCGGTCGAAGGCGGGCGCGCGGGCGCCGGCGATGAGCTGGTTGAAGTCGAAGCCCGGCGCGTAGGCGATGAGCTCGGCGAGCGCCATCGGATGGTAGATCCTGTTCGGATCGCGCCGTTCGACCCGGGTCCAGGTCGCGCCGGCGATCTGGGTCTCGAAAGCGAGGACGGCGTCCGCCGCCGCGTCGGCATCGGCCCAGCCGATCAGCTTGAGCGTCCGCCCGACATAATCGCGATAGGC
The DNA here is from genome assembly GCA_045811445.1 of Allosphingosinicella sp. Lineage (GTDB taxonomy): Bacteria > Pseudomonadota > Alphaproteobacteria > Sphingomonadales > Sphingomonadaceae > Allosphingosinicella. Next base: position 12,044 of record JBJMTY010000335.1, read on the forward strand.
GTCACGCTGCTTCTTGAACTGGTCGGTGAGGTAATAATCGCGGTCGGGCAGGCCGGTGCCGCCGATGCCGAGGCCGGGGGTGTAGAGCTTGGGGCCCTTGAGGTCCGGCGTGACGCCGATCGAGAAGATCGAAGAGCCGAAATTGCGGTTGGTCGAGCCCATGAAGCGCGCCATCTGAGCCTTGTCGGAGACCGCCTTCAGCGCCTCGAGATCCGCCATCAGCGGCTTGGCATCGAGCTGCTCGAGCCGGGCTTCGTCCATGAAGCTCTGGTAGAGGCCGCGCACCTTGCGGCCGCCCTCGGTCGAGGCGCCGGCGGCGGGCCCTTCGACGATCGCGCGCAGCTGCGCCTGGGTGCGGTTGACGAGGTCCATGCCGACGCCGACCATCGGCTGGTCGGCGGGGATCTGGGCGCCCTTGTACCAGCCGCCATTGGCGTAATCGAAGAAGCTGTCGCCGGGCTTCACCGCCGCGTCGCGGGTGGAGAGGTCGACGCCCCAGGCGCCGTATTTCACCGGCTGGGCGGCGGGCGCCGCGGCCGCGGGCCCGGCGGTGAAAGCGATCGCCGCGGCGGAGGCGGCGAGGAGGGACAGGCGTTTCATCTTTGAGGCATCCTTATGGTCGGAGTTGGGGCGCCGCCATCCCGGAGGGTGGCACAATTTTCATTCTTTATCCGTGACTTAGCTCTCGCGGAGGCTCCGCCGCTCGAGGATCGAGAAGGTCATCAGGCCGGTGCCGATCGCGAACGACATGATGATGTGGATGGCGTCTCGGGCCGAAAGCGGCTCGAACATGTCGACGACGTAGAGGGCGATGGCGGTCCCCATGGCCGCCCAGAAGCCAAGGACGCAGGCGTGGCTGCGATGGCTCCGGGTGAGCTCGTCGTTGAGCAGCCCCCTCACCTTGCGGCCACGGATCAGCATGCCGCCGGTGCCGAGCAGCAGGAGGAGAAGCATAGCGACGACCAGCCAGGCGGAGATCTTGAATTCGTCGACGTTGCGGAGCCGGTCGCTGACGTGGCCGCCGACGAACAGGGTCTGCCAGCTGAGGAAGATCACTGCCTGCACGGCGAAAATACTGGCGCGCTGGCGGCCGAGACGCTCGGCTTTCTGGACGTCGGCGAGGTCGGCCACGGCTCTTTCCCCCTTTAAAGATGAACGGCCGGAAGCCGCAGCTTCGGCGGGGCGGCGAGGTCGCCGGAGGCGAGGCCGTCGAGGTCGAGATGCGCCAGCGACCAGGCCGGGACGAGCGCCAGCGACAGGATCGCGGCGGCGGCCAGGACGCGCAGCAGCAGGGCCGGCGAGCGGCGGCGGGCCGGGAGGCGAGCGGGCTCAGAGCGCATCGCCGCCCCCCGCTTCGCCGTCCTGGAAAATCTCCTCGATTGGCCGCTCGAACAGGCGGGCGAGCTTGAAGGCGAGCGGCAGCGACGGATCGTATTTGCCCGTCTCGATCGCGTTCACAGCCTGGCGCGAGACGCCGAGCCGGCCGCCAAGCTCAGCCTGGCTCCAGTCCCGCTCCGCCCTCAGCACCTTCAGCCGATTCTTCACGTCCACCCCGATCTGCATCGCCGCCGAATCCCCACCGCCGACGCGGACCGCCGGCACTGGGCTAGGTCTACGCCAAAAGGAAAGTATGTCAAGCAGACATTACATATTGTCAGTTTTGCATAGCAGGAAGCGGTGCATCCCTGACTTTTCGCCTGTTGTCCCGCGTTAAAGCCGTATCGGACACCGAAACGGATGCAGTCCCCGCCGCTTCGCGGAGGCGGCGCTGGCAGAAGGGGCGCCATGCGCGTCGCCACCGCCGAGGATGCGGCGAGGCTCCTGGCCCCGTGGTTCGACTCCGCTGACGTGGAGCGGGTGGCCGTCGTTCATCTCGATTCCGGCGGGCGGCCGATCGCCATCACGCTCGAGGCGGTCGGGACGGTCGAGGACGTCGATCTGCCGGTGCGGGCGATCGTCGCGTCGGCTCTCAAGGCCGGCGCCGCGACGGTCGTGGTCGCGCACAACCATCCGAGCGGCGATCCGCGGCCGAGCGAGGCCGACGTCGCGCATAGCCGCCGCCTCGCCGAAGCCCTCGCGGCCATGGACGTCGGGCTGGCCGACCATCTCGTGTTCGCGGGCACCCAGGTCGTCAGCTTCCGAGCGCTGGGACTAATCTAGAGCGGTGAAGAAGCGGCGTCCGCTCAAGGCTCGCAGACGCGGATGGCTTTCGGCTCGGGCTTGGCCGCGGCCGGCTCGAACTGGGCGAAATAGGCATCTTCCGTCAGGCGCTCGAAGCGGGTGAGCTCGAAGCCCAGCGAGGAGAATTCGCAGACGAGGAGCTTGGGCGGCGTGCCGTGGCGGTCGGTCGGACGGTCCGCGTCGACGACGACGACCCGCCCCCTGGGCTTGAGGTCGTCGCGCAGGTGCCAGAGGAACTCGCTCGGCCGCTCGATCTCATGATACATGTGGATCATGAAGATGCGGTCGAACGAGCGATCGGGGAGCAGGGGGTCCTCGGGGCGGCCGAGCTTCACCGCGACATTGTCGAGGCTCTCGCGCTGGACGCGCCTCGCCAGGGCGTCGCGGGTGGCGGGGACGATGTCCTCGGCCAGCACCCGGCCCTTCTTGCCGACCAAAGGCGCGAGGCGAACAGTGTAATAGCCTTCGCCGGCGCCGATGTCGGCGGCGTACATGCCCGGCTTGAGGTCGGCGAGCGCCATCACCGTCTCGGCTTCCTTGACGCTGTCGCGGGCATCCTCGTTCGAATAACGCGGCGAGACGATCGGCGAGACCGGGCGGTGGGGCAGGGGGAAGGGGTTTTCGGGCGCCTGCTTGTGGCAGGCGGCGAGCGTCAGGAGGGCGAGGAGGGACGCCCTAATCCACATCTTCGACGTCCACCTTCTCGCCCGTCACCCGCTGCGACAAAGCCGCGGCCATGAAGCGGTCGAGGTCGCCGTCGAGCACGTCGCCCGGCGCGGTCGAGGTGATGCCGGTGCGCAGGTCCTTCACCAGCTGATAGGGCTGGAGCACGTAGGAGCGGATCTGGTGGCCCCAGCCGATGTCGGTCTTGCTGGCCGCGGTCGCGTTCGCCTCCGCCTCGCGGCGCTGCAGCTCGGCTTCGTAGAG
>JBJMTY010000336.1:0-9439 GCA_045811445.1 Allosphingosinicella sp.
ACGCCCCACGCCTCCGACGAGGGCGTGCGGACCTTCCTGCTCACCGCGGCGGCGATCGGCTCGCTGTTCAAGGAGAATGCGTCGATCTCCGGCGCCGAGGTGGGCTGCCAGGGCGAGGTCGGCGTCGCCTGCTCGATGGCGGCGGCGGGCCTCACCGCGTCGCTCGGCGGCAGCGTCGCCCAGATCGAGAATGCCGCCGAGATCGGCATGGAGCATAATCTCGGCCTCACCTGCGATCCCGTCGCCGGCCTGGTCCAGGTGCCCTGCATCGAGCGCAACGCGGTCGGCGCGGTCAAGGCGATCGAGGCGAGCCGCCTCGCTCTGGCCGGGGACGGCTCCCACCTGGTCAGCCTCGACCAGGTGATCGAGACGATGCGCAAGACCGGCCTCGACATGAACGAGCGCTACAAGGAGACGAGCCTCGGCGGCCTCGCGGTCAACGTGGTGGAGTGCTGAAAGCCCGCTTTCGCCCCCCGCCGCCGCCTTGCCCGCCTGGCGGTTGATCCCTAGCCTCCGCCCCTTGTCAAAGGGGACCTCATCCATGCGCCTTCGCTTGTGCCTGCTCGCCGCCGCCGCTTTTTCCGCGCCCGCTTGGGCCGACGTCGAGAAGCCCGCCGCCATCGTCGCCGACGGGATTCCGGCCGTGCCCGACGCGCTCACCGACAAGACCCGGCCCTACATGGAGTTCAGGACCGCCGCGCTGCAATCCTGGAACCCGCGCACGCGGGGCATCGCCATCACCACCCGCTTCGGCAACACCGCGCAGGTCCACGAGGTCGCCCGGCCGATGGGCATGCGGCGCCAGACGACGTTCGAGAATGACGCGATCGCCGCCGCCTCCTGGTCGAAGAAGGGCGACGTCATGGTCGTCCAGAAGGATGTCGGCGGCAGTGAATTCTGGCAGATCTACCGGCTCGACCAGGGTCGCCTGATCCTCCTCACCGACGGCAAGAGCCGCAACGCCATCGACGCCTGGAGCCATGACGGGCGCTGGCTGGCCTACACCTCGACGCGCCGCAACGGCGCCGACAACGATCTCTACATCGTCGATCCGCGCGACCCGAAGACCAACCGGCTGCTCGCCGAGGTCAAAGGGGGCGGCTGGTCGCTGCTCGATTTCGCGCCCGACGGGCGCAGCGCCGTCGTCGCCAACTACATCTCGGTCAACAAGACCGACCTCTACCGGATCGACATCGCCAGCGGGCGGATGGTGCCGATCGGCGACCACAATCGGCCGATATCCTATGGCGGCGCCCGGTTCGCGCCCGACGGGACGCTGTGGGTGACGTCGGACGAGGGCTCGGACTTCCTCCGCCTCGGCCGCCTCGATCCGCGCACCGGCCGCTTCGCCGCGGTGGCGAACGAGCCCAGATGGGACGTCGAGAGCTTCGACGTCTCCGACGACGGCCGCTTCATCGCATACGTCGTCAACGAAGCCGGCTCGAGCCGGGTCAAGCTGCTCGATCCGCGCACCGGCCGCGCCCGCCTCGTCGCCGGGCTGCCGGCGGGGGTAGCGGGCGGCCTCGAAGTGGCGCCCTGGGGCGAGATCGGGATCACGCTCGCCTCGGCCAAGGCGGCGTCCGACGTCTATTCCGTCAACCCCGCGACTCTCGCCGTCACCCGCTGGACCGAGAGCGAGACGGGCGGCCTCGATCCCAAGGCGAATGTCGAGCCGGAGCTGGTCGAGACGACCAGCTTCGACGGCGAGCGCGTCTCCGGCTTCCTCTACCGGCCCGATCCGGCCCGGTTCCCGGGCCGGCGGCCGCTGCTCGTCAACATCCACGGCGGGCCGGAAGGCCAGTCGCGCCCCGGCTTCCTCGGCCGCAACAATTATTATCTGAACGAGCTCGGCGTCGCCATCTTCTACCCCAACGTGCGGGGCTCGACCGGCTACGGCAAGAGGTTCGTCAGCCTCGACAACGGTCCGGACCTGCGGGAGAACAGCGTCAAGGACATCGGCGCCTTGCTGACCCGCCTCAAGCAGGATGCGCGCGTCGATCCCGCCCGCATCGGCGTCACCGGCGGCAGCTATGGCGGCTATATGTGCTACGCCTCGGCGATCCGCTTCGGCGATCAGCTGCGCGCCGCCAATTGCGTCGTCGCCATCTCGAACTGGGTGACCTTCCTCGAGAATACCCAATCCTATCGCCGCGACCTGAGGCGCGTCGAATATGGCGACGAGCGCGATCCGGCCCAGCGCGCCAAATTGCTCGCCATCTCCCCGCTCACCCACGTCCGCGATCTGCGCATTCCGCTGATGGTGGTGACCGGCGGCAACGATCCCCGCGTGCCGCCGTCGGAGGCCAACCAGATCGTCAAGGCGGTCCGCGCCAATGGCGGCGAGGCCTGGCACCTGCTCGGCCAGGACGAAGGCCACGGCTTCGCCAAGAAGGCCAACCAGGATTATCAATTCTGGACCAGCCTGATGTTCTGGGAACGCAATTTGCTGGGTGGGCGATAGCGGCGGCGCGATGCTTGCACTGTGCTAGCACTTCTGGCATGATGCGCCCATGGCTACGCTGACTATCCGCCGCCTTGATGACGAGGTCTACGAGGCTTTGAAAGACCGGGCTCGCGCTAACGGCCGTTCGCTGGAGGCCGAGGCGAGGGAGATCCTCGTCGCCAAGGCTAGTCCCCGAGATGCGCTCGTGGACCGGCTGATCGCTTTTCACGAAGAGATGGTCAGCCGGCACGGCGTCCTGCCCGACAGCACACCGCTCCTGCGTGAGATGCGCGACGAGGAATGATCGTCGTCGTCGATGCGAGCCTCGCGGTGAAGTGGATGCTGCGGGAGGCCGATAGTCCTGCTGCGCTGGCGCTGCTCCGCAATCCGACGATCGACTTCGCTGCGCCGGAGCTCATTTTCCTCGAAGTCGCCGGAGTGTTCGTCCGGCGGGGCAACATGGACAAGGCCCTTCAGGCCGATGTGCTGCGGGCGCTCGAGCAATGGACGATCGCCTGGTCGGATCATGTCGTAAAAAATTATCGTGTGACCCAGCGGCGGCTCTTCGAGGCATCGAGTCTGGCGCTGCAACTCGGCACGCCCCTGAAGGACTGTGTCTATTTGGCTCTGGCGATGGAGCTCGGTTGCGATCTCGCCACGTGCGATGTTCGCTTCCGGGAGAAGGCGCTTCCGCTCTACCCGCGGATACGTCTCCTCTCCTACTACGCCGCCTAGCGTACGAGCTTCGCCGCCAGCCATTCCTCGATGGCGCGGTAGGCGGAGCGGCCCTTGGGTGGGTCGTCGGGGAGGCCGCTGGCGAAGTAGGCGATGCCGCGGCCGGTCGCCGGGTCGATCCACAGGCCGCCGCGCAGGCCGTAGGCTTCGCTGGCGTGGCCGAGGCGGGGTCGCGCGTCGCCGAACGGGTCGTCGCCCGGCGGGCATTCGGCGAGGATCTGAACGGCGAGCCCGTAGCCGCAATAGAAACGATCCTCGGTGTCGCCGTTGGCGCCGTCGTAGCGCCAGTGGAGGCGCTCCATCTCGGCGAGGCTCGCCTCCGAAAGGAAAAGGGTGCCGTCGGCGAGCCGGCCGCGGCGCAGCAGCATGGCGCCGACCTTGGCGAGGTCCGCGACCGAGATGCGCAGGCCCCCCTGCGGGGAGAAGATCGCGCCGCTGGTGCCGGGCTTGTAGCCGCTGAGATCGCAGCCCCCGCCGGGCTCCGGCACGCCCGGGCAGTCGGGGCGCCGGCCGTGCAGATCGTCCCGCTTCACGCTGCCGTCGGGTCCGTAGAGCACCACCGCGCGCGCCACCGTCTCGTCCTTGCAGGTGGTCCAGTTGAGGCACGCGTCGAGCGTCAGCGGCGTGAAGACGAGGCGCTGCATGAGGGCGTCGAACCGCTCGCCCGCCGCCGCTTCCATGATGGTCGCGACGACCGGGAAGCCGAGGTTCGAATATCGGAAGAAGGTGCCCGGCGGATGCTCCGCGTCCCACGCTTTGGGGTCGCGCAGCGTCTCCTCGATCCGGCCGGTGGCGGGGATCAGCCAATAGTCGATGCCGTCGCGGATGCTCGAGCGGTGCGAAAGGAGGAGGCGCAGCGTGATTGGCCTGTCGGGGAAGGCGGGATTGCGAAGCTTCCAGCCGAGATAGTCGGAGACGTCGCGGTCGAGGTCGAGCTTACCGGCCTCGACCAGGCGCATGACGCCGAGCGCGACGTGGAGCTTGGTGATCGAGGCGATGCGGGCCGGGTCGCGAATGGTGAGGGGGCGGCCGGTGGCGCGGTCGGCGAGGCCGGAGGCGCCCGAGCGAAGGATGCCGCGGGCGTCGAAGGTCGCCCAGGCGTAATTGCCGGCGGCCGGCGGCGGCGACGCGGGTACGGTGGCGCAGGCGGCGACGAGCGGCAGCAAGGCTAGAACGAGCGGGCGCATGGCCGGTCCTCCTCTTCCGGTTCGCCGCCGGGAATCCTCCACAAATAGATCCGCCTGCCCTCGACGATCGCCTGTTTTTCGGGCGCCCAGTCGCCGATCCCGAAAGCGTGCGCGACGACGCGCGTGCCGGGACGCAGCTGGTCGAGGAGCCGGCCGTGCAGCAGGGTGTGAAGGTGGGGCACGAGGTAGAGCGCGACCACCGAGGCCGAGGCGAGATCGGTGGCGAAGACATCCTCCTGCCGGAACTCGGCGCGGTCCGCGCAGCCGGCGGCGAGGGCTGCGGCCTTCGCTTCGGCAATGCGGTCGGCGTCGAGGTCGCTGCCCACCGCGCGGGCGCCGCGCGCCGCCGCCGCGATGGCGATGCGGCCGTCGCCGCAGCCGAGGTCGATGAGGAAATCGTCCGGCCCCACTTCGGCGAGATCGAGCATGGCTTCGACGAGCGGCGCGGGCGTCGGCCAGAACGGCGCGTCGAGCTGCCCCTCCCGTCCCGCCCAGGGTCCGCGCGCGGCGGCGACCTCGGCCGGGCCGAGCGGCGGCGGCACGGCGCTCAGCCCCGCCCTACGAGGTAGGCAAGGATCTCGTCGGCCGCTTCCTCGGCCGTGAGCCGGGTGGTGTCGATGGTCAGCTCGGCCCGCTCCGGCGCCTCGTAAGGCGCGCCGATGCCGGTGAAATTGGGGATAAGGCCGTCGCGGGCCTTGGCATAGAGGCCCTTGGGGTCGCGCCGCTCCGCTTCGGCGAGCGGCACGTCGACGAAGATCTCGACGAACTCGCCTTCGGGCAGCATGTCGCGGACCATGCGGCGCTCGGAGCGGTAGGGGCTGATGAAGGCGGCGAGGACGATGAGGCCGGCGTCGAGCATCAGCCTCGCCACCTCGCCCACGCGGCGGACGTTCTCGGCGCGGTCGGCCTCGCCGAAGCCGAGGTCGCGGTTGAGGCCGAGACGGACATTGTCGCCGTCGAGCAGGAAGGTGTGGCGCCCGCGCGCGTGCAGCTTCGCCTCGACGAGGTTGGCGATGGTCGATTTGCCGGCACCCGACAGGCCGGTGAACCAGAGCAGGCGCGGCGCCTGGCCCTTGAGCCCCGCCCGCGCTTCGGGCGTCACCTGCAGCTTTTGGGGGTGGAGGTTGTGGCTGCGCCTCAGCGCGTGGCGAATGAGGCCGGCGCCGACCGTGTCGTGGCTCACCCGGTCGATCAGGATGAAGCCGCCGAGATCGCGATTCTCCTCGTAGGGCGCGAAGACCAGCGGCCGGTCGGTCCACAGGTCGCACAGGCCGATCGCGTTCAGCGCCAGCGTCTTGGCCGGCGCCGGCTCGAGCGTCGCCATGTCGATCTCGTGCTTGGGCGGCTGCAGCGTGGCGAGGCAGGTCTGGGTGGCGAGCTTCAGCGCATATTGGCGGCCCGGCACCAGCTCCTCGTGGCCCATCCAGACGATCCACGCCTCGAACTGGTCGGCGACCTCGGGCATGCCGTAGCTCGACACCACGTCGCCGCGCGAGCAGTCCACTTCGCCGGCGAAAGCGAGGGTGACCGACTGGCCGGCTTCGGCCCGCTCGATCCCGGCGTCGCCGATCAGGATGCGTGCGACTTTGGTCTCGGTGAAGGCGGGCATGATCCACACCCGCTCGCCCCGCCGCACTTGCCCGGCGGCGATCAGCCCGGAGACGCCGCGAAAACCGCCCTCGCGCACCGCGCCCTGCACCGGCATCCAGAAGGGGCCGTCGACGGGTGCGGTCGCCGCCTCGGCGCTCCCGAGGCAGTCGATCAACGTCGGCCCTTCGTACCAGGGCATGGCCTCGGAGCGCCGCGCGACATTGTCGCCGCGCGCGGCGGCGACGGGGATCGCCTCGAAATCCTCGGCGACCGCGCGGAAATCGTCGACGATCGCCTCGAAAGTGCCGCGGTCCCAGCCGGCGAGGTCCATCTTGTTGACGAGAAGCACCAGCTTGCGCACCCCGAGCAGCCGGCAGACGAAGGCGTGGCGGCGGGTCTGGGTGAGTATCCCCTTGGTCGCGTCGACCAGCACCAAAGCCAGCTCGGCGTTGGAGGCGGCGGTGACGAGGTTGCGGGTATATTGCTCGTGGCCCGGCGCGTCGGCGACCACATATTTGCGCTGCTCGGTCTCGAAATAGCGCCAGGCGACATCGATGGTGATGCCCTGCTCGCGCTCCGCCTCGAGCCCGTCGACGAGGCGCGATACGTCGCCTTCGCATGCCGCCAATTCGTCCTCGAGGGCGCAACCCGTCTCGACCAGCAGGCGTCCGAGCAGAGTCGATTTGCCGTCGTCGACCGATCCGCACGTCACCAGCCGCAGCAGGCTCTTCTCGGCCGTGCGTGGTGGGCGGCGGCGGAACAGCCCCATCAGAAATAGCCCTCGCGCTTCTTGCGCTCCATCGAGGCGGCGCCGTCCCGGTCGATCAGCCGGCCCTGCCGCTCCGACAGGCGGCTGGCCCGCATCTCGGCGACGATGGCGGGCACCGTCGCCGCCCGGCTCTCGACCGCGCCCGACAGAGGGTAGCAGCCCAAGGTCCGGAACCGCACCCACCGCTCGCGCACGTCGTCGCCGGGCCGAAGCGCCAGCCGCTCGTCGGCGACGGCGAGGATGGTGCCGTCGCGCACCACCGTCCGCCGCGGCGCGGCGAAATAGAGCGCGGCGACCTCGATAGCTTCCGCCTCGACATAGGCCCAGACGTCGAGCTCGGTCCAATTGGACAGAGGGAAGACGCGGAAGCTCTCCCCCTTCGCCTTGCGGCCGTTGTAGAGCCGCCACAGCTCGGGCCGCTGGCGCTTGGGGTCCCAGCTTTGGCCGGCGGCGCGGAACGAGAAGATGCGCTCCTTCGCCCGCACCCTTTCCTCGTCGCGGCGGGCGCCGCCGATGGCGAGGTCGAAGCCGCTTTGCTCCAGCGCCTGCTTGAGGCCGTCGGTCTTCCACATCTGGGTGTGGAGCGCCGAGCCGTGGTCGAGCGGATTGATGCCGGCCGCCTCCGCTTCCGGGTTGCGGTGGACGATCAGCCGCATGCCCGCCGCCGCCGCCGCCCGGTCGCGCAGGGCGTACATCTCGGGGAATTTCCAGGTCGTGTCGACGTGGAGGAGCGCGAAAGGCGGCGTGGCGGGCGCGAACGCCTTGCGGGCGAGGTGGAGCAGCACCGAGCTGTCCTTGCCGGCCGAATAGAGCATGACCGGCCGCTCCGCCTCGGCCACCGCCTCGCGCAGGATGTGGATCGCCTCGGCCTCGAGCCGCTGAAGATGAGTGAGCGCCATGTCGGGAACTGCTTTAGAAGCGGCGCCGCCGCGGTTGCAACTTCGCGGGCGCCGGGCCATCTGCCGGGCCATGACCCAGCCGCCGCTCCGCGCCGTGATCGTTCCGGTGACTCCGCTCCAGCAGAATTGCTGTCTGATCTGGTGCACCGCGACGATGAAGGGCGCTTTCACCGATCCCGGCGGCGACCTCGACCGGCTCAAGGCGGCGGCGCGCGAGCAGGGGGTCACGATCGAGAAGATACTCCTCACCCACGGCCATATCGACCATTGCGGATCGGCCAAGATCCTCGCCGACGAGCTCGGCGTACCGATCGAGGGCCCGCACGAGGCGGACCGCTTCTGGATCTCGCGGCTCGAGGAGGACGGCCGCAAATACGGCATCGCCGGCAAGAGCTTCGAATCCGACCGCTGGCTGGTCGATGGCGACACCGCGAGCGTGGGCGAGCTGGTGTTCGACGTCTATCATTGCCCCGGCCACACGCCCGGCCACGTCGTCTTCCACCATCCCGCCTCGCGGCTCGCCATCGTCGGCGACGTCCTGTTCCGCGGCTCGATCGGACGCACCGATTTCCCGATGGGCAACCATCAGGATCTGATCGATGCGATCACCGGACGGCTCTGGCCGTTGGGCGGCGACACGCGCTTCGTCCCCGGCCACGGGCCGATGTCGACCTTCGCCGAGGAGCGGCGGAGCAACCCGTTCGTCGCCGATCAGGTGCTCGCCCGCGCGGCTTCCGCATAGGTCATGCCGCGCGGCTGCGCCGTGCCCTGGTAGGCGAGGAAGATGCCGTAGGCCGAGAGGCCGAGCAGGATCAAAACGGTGGTGATCATCCCGATCGCGCGCAGCCGCTTCATCCGCCCGCCGTCCATGCCGAGGCCGTGGGCGATGCGGGCGAGTATGAAGGCCATGCCGACGATCCACAGCCACAGCTGCGGCCCCGTGGCCAGCTCGATCAGGCCGACCAGGATCAGGAAGAAAGGCGTGTGCTCGATATAATTGGCCTGCGCCCGCATCCGCGCGGTCAAGGGCTCGATGCCGCCGTCGCCGATCGACACGCGGTGCGCCCGCCGCAGCCGCGCGATCCGCGTGCCCAGCCATATGTTGGCGAGCACCGCGGCCCCGGTCAAAGTGAGAGTGATGGGGAGGACGAGGTGAGGCGTCATCGGCCGGCGCTCCTTCGCGTAGGCCGAGAGGAGTCGCACGCCGCCGTCCGGCTTGCAACCTCGGGCGAAATCGCTATAGGCGGGCCCGCTCGAAGCGAGCGCTCCGGCCGCCATGGCCCGCGGCCGACCGGCCGTTGACCTTTGGCACCGTGCTCGCCATTTGCGAACCCTAGCTTATTGGAACAGGTGCCAGGATGGCCGTCCCCAAGAGAAAAACCACGCCGTCGAAGCGCAACATGCGCCGCAGCCATCACGCGCTGACGCCGGCCAATTACCAGGAATGCCCGAATTGCGGCGAGCTTCGCCTGCCGCACAATCTCTGCCAGGCTTGCGGGCATTATAACGGGCGTGAAATCCGCCCGGTCGAGGCCTAAGCAGCCCGAACCGGACCGGCATCGGGGAGACGCATCAGGTGGGTAGCGGGCCACGTATCGCCATAGACGCGATGGGTGGCGACCACGGGCCCGCCGTGATGCTCGCCGGCGCCGCCATCGCCTACCAGCGCCGCGACGACCTCTCCTTCCTCTTGTTCGGGGACGAGGACGAGATCGCGCGCGAGCTCGGGGACAAGTGACCGCGCGGGGCGGCTCGTTGGACGACCCCACCCGGAGCTCGCGCTCAAGGAACAGCTGCGCACGACCACGTGATAATG
>JBJMTY010000337.1:0-10781 GCA_045811445.1 Allosphingosinicella sp.
CGCGGCCCGACAGGTTGACGACCAGCACCAAATCGTCCTCCGCCGCCTCGGCGAGCTTCAGCGCATGGGCCAAAGCATGGGCCGATTCGAACGCGCAGATGATCCCCTCCTTGCGCGCCAGCAAGGCGAAGGCATCGAGCGCCTCGCGATCGGTGACGCCGACATAATCGGCCCGGCCGCTGTCCTTGAGGAAAGCGTGCTCCGGCCCCACGGCGGGATAATCGAGCCCGGCCGAGACCGACCAGCTCTCGGCGATCTGCCCGTCCACGTCCTGCAGCACGTAGGTCTCGGCGCCGTGGAGGATGCCGGGCCGCCCGCGCAGCAGGGTCGCGCCATGCTCGGCGCCGTCGAGGCCGCGCCCCGCCGCCTCGACGCCGACCAGCCGCACGCTCTCGTCCGCGACGAAATCGGCGAAGGCGCCCATCGCGTTCGAACCCCCGCCGACGCAGGCGATCACCGCGTCGGGCAGCCTACCCTCCTCTTCGAGTATCTGGGCGCGCGCTTCCTTGCCGATCACCCGCTGGAACTCGCGGACCATGGTCGGGAAGGGATGCGGGCCGGCCACCGTGCCGAGCAGATAATGGGTGTCGGCGAAGCTCGCCGCCCAATCCCTCAGCGCCTCGTTGATCGCGTCCTTGAGGGTCCGCGAGCCGCTCTCGACCGGGACCACCTCGGCGCCCATCAGCTCCATCCGGAACACGTTGAGGCGCTGCCGCTCGACGTCGTGGGCGCCCATGTAGATGCGGGTCCGGAGGCCGAACAGGGCGCCGGCGAGCGCGGTCGCGACGCCGTGCTGGCCCGCCCCCGTTTCGGCGATCAGCCGCGTCTTCCCCATCCGGCGGGCGAGCAGCGCCTGGCCGAGCACCTGGTTGGTCTTGTGCGCGCCGCCGTGGAGCAGATCCTCGCGCTTGAGATAGATGCGGGCGCGCCCGGAGCCGAGGTTGCGGCAGCGGGTGAGCGGCGTCGGCCGCCCGGCATATTTGGCGAGCAGCGCGTCGAGCTCGGCGCGAAACGCCGAGTCCGCCTGCGCGGCGACGAACGCCGCCTCGAGCTGCTCGAGCGCCGGCATCAGGATCTCGGGGACATAGGCGCCGCCATAAGCGCCGAACCGGCCGTCGCTCAGCATGAGGCCCGCTCCCGGCACGGCACGCGCAGCGCCTCGAAAAAGGCGGCGAGCTTCGCTTCATCCTTGCGGCCCGGCATGGCCTCGACGCCCGAGCCGACGTCGAGGGCATAGGCCCCGACCCTCGCCGCCGCCGCGGCGTTGCCGGGGTTGAGGCCGCCCGCGAGGATCGCCTCGCTCAGCTCCGGCCGGCCTGCGAGCCGCGCCCAGTCGAACGTAGCGCCGGTGCCGCCGGAGCGGCCGCCTACCATCGTGTCGAACAAGGTGCGGTCGGCGCCCGACCGAGGCGGCGGTATCGTGTCGGCGACGGCGCCCGCGGCCCAGATCTCGACGGCCTCGGGAAGCAGGCTCCGCAGCGCGGCTATGTAGGCTTCATCCTCCTCGCCGTGGAGCTGGACGGCGGTGAGGCCCAGGCGGAGCGCGGCCTCGGCGACCTCGCGCGGCGCCTCGTTGCGGAACACGCCGACCAGCGGCAGCGCGACCGCCACGGCGATCCTTTCGGCGCGGGCGACGGTCACCGCGCGCGGCGTATCGGGCACCATGACCAAGCCGGCATAGCTGGCGCCGCTCGCCGCGGCGGCCTCGGCGTCGGCGGGCGTGGTGAGGCCGCAGACCTTCACCCGTCCGAACGCCAGCGCCCGCGCCGCCAGTGCCGGGTCGGGCGCGCGCATCAGCGCCGAGCCGACCAGGAAGGCGTCGGCATGGGGCGCCAGCCGCTCCACGTCGGCGCGGCTGGCGATGCCCGATTCGGCGACGAGGATGCGGTCGGACGGGACAAGGCGCGCGAGCCGTTCGGTGGTCGCGAGGTCGATCTCCAGCGTCCGCAAATCGCGGTTGTTGATGCCGACCAGCGGCGCCTCCAGCGCCACCGCCCGGCGCACCTCCGCCTCATCATGCGCTTCGACCAGCACGTCCATGCCGAGCGCTTCGGCTTCGGCCATCACCGCCTGCGCCTCTGTGTCGGACAGCACCGCGAGGATGGCGAGCACGGCATCCGCGCCGTAGCGCCGCGCCTCCGGCACCTGGCGCGGATCGACGACGAAATCCTTGGCGAGCACCGGCCCGTCGAACGCCGCCCGCACCGCCGCCAGATCGTCCAGCGAGCCGCCGAAATAGGGCGTGTCGGTCAGCACGCTCACCGCGTCGGCCGCGCCGCGATAGGCGCGCGCGATCGCGGCCGGATCGGCCTCGCGCCTGAGCGCGCCTTGCGAGGGCGAGGCGCGCTTCACCTCCATGACGAAGCGCGCGCCCGGTTTCGCCAGCGCGGCGGCGAGGCTCCGCCGCGTCGGGCTGGCGGCGGCGCGCAGCGACGCGAGGTCCTGCCCGGCCAGCCGCGCCGCGACGTCGCGCCGCTTGCGCGCGACGATCTCGCCCAACACGCCCTCAGCCATGGCTCGCCTCGACGAACAGCTTGAGCCGGCGA
Organism: Allosphingosinicella sp.; assembly: GCA_045811445.1. Lineage (GTDB taxonomy): Bacteria > Pseudomonadota > Alphaproteobacteria > Sphingomonadales > Sphingomonadaceae > Allosphingosinicella. The sequence continues at coordinate 2,547 of JBJMTY010000337.1, forward strand.
TAGGGTTCCGACGCCCGGATAGCGTCCATCGCGCGCTCCGTCCCGTCCCTGAGGTCGGCGGCGAGGCCGGCGGTCATCAGCAGGGCGCCGGCGTTGAGCGCGACCGCCTCGGTCTCGGCCTCGTCGCCATAGCCCATCAGCAGTGCCTTCAGCCGCTCGGCATTCTCGTCCGGGCCGCCGCCCTTCAGCGCCATGGCGGGGCGGCGCACCAGCCCCGCCTGCTCGGGCGCGAGCGTGAGCGGCCGCAACGCCCCGGCCTCGAGCCGCACCGCCTGGGTCTCGCCGTGGAGCGCGACCTCGTCGAGGCCGGCGCCGTGGACCACCAAAGCCCGCCGGACGCCGAGCGCCGCCAGCGTACGCGCCACCGGCTCGAGCAAAGCCGGATCGGCGACGCCGAGCAATTGCACGTCGGGCTCGGCCGGGTTCACGCAGGGGCCGAGGACGTTCATCACCGTGCGCACCTTGAGCATGCGGCGCACCGGCCCGGCATGGCGCAGGCCGGGATGGTAGAGCGGCGCGAACAGGAAGCAGAAGCCGGTCTCGTCGAGCGCCCGGCGTGACACCGCGGCGCTGGGGTCGAGCTTCGCGCCAAGCCGCTCCAGCACGTCGGCCGAGCCGCAGCGCGAGGTGACCGAGCGGTTGCCGTGCTTGGCGACCGGCAGCCCCGCCGCCGCCGCGACGAAGGCCGCCGCGGTCGAAAGGTTGATCGAGCCGGAGCCGTCGCCGCCGGTGCCGCAGCTGTCGGCGAACAGGTAATCGGGCCGCGGGAAATCGGCGTCGGCGGCGCGCAAAGCGCGGGCGGCGCCGATCAGCTCCTCGGCGGTCTCGCCCTTCAGCCGGAGCGCGACCAGCATGGCGGCGATCGAGGGGTCGTCGAGCTGTCCCTCGACCAGCGCGGCGAACAGGGCCTCGGCCCCCTCGGTGCCGATCGAGCGGCCCTCGCAGAGCATCCCGAGCAGGTCGGCGGCGTCGGCCGGCTCGTCGAGCGGCAGCGCGAGGGCAAGGTTGTAATGAGCGTTCATGGCGATGATCCTGGCGAAAAGTGGCGCGTGAGAAGCGTGGAGCGCAAAAAAAAGGCCCGCCGGTGGGCGGGCTTCTCGGGGTGGCTGGTGGGTTTCTAAGCCCTCTTCACCATCGCTCCGGACGCGCCGCCTCGGCAGGCTCCTGCCACCATGCGCGCCAGGCGTGCGCCGTCGCGGCCGGAGCGGCGGCGAGAGTCGCGGAAAAGGCGGCGCGGTGCGTCATCGCCTGCCCAAGTCTCAGCTAAACGCTTCGCCGTCAACCCGATTTCGCCCGTTCAGCGGCGGTGCAGCCGCCGTCGGCTTGAGCAGGCTCACGCCCCCAAGGGAGTTTCGCGCCATGAACCTACGACTGCTCGCTCCGTTGCTGCTGGCCTGCGCCGCGCTCCCCACGGCGGGCGCGGCCGCGGCCGCGTCCGAGACGGCGCTCGCCCCGGGCGCGACCCGACTGGACGTGGTCGCGACCGGCGAAGTCGCGCGGGTGCCCAACATCGCGCGCATCTCCGCCGGCGTCGTCACCGCCGCGCCGACCGCCGCCGCCGCACTCGCCGACAATGCGCGACGCATGGCGGCCGTGCGCGCCGCCCTGAAGCGCGCCGGCGTCGCCGACCGCGACATCCAGACCAGCGCGATCAATCTCTTCCCCGATTACCGTCAGGAGGCCGACGGCGCGCCGCCGCGCATCACCGGCTACCGCGCCTCGAACGAGGTCGCGATCCGCTTCCGCGACATCGCCGACTCGGGGCGCATCCTCGACGCGCTGGTCGCGGAGGGCGCCAACCAGATCAACGGCCCGACCTTCTCGATCGAGGACCAGGGCGCCGCGATGGACGAGGCGCGGACCAGCGCGCTCGCCGTCGCCCGCGCCCGCGCCGAGCTCTACGCCCGCGCCCTCGGCAAGAGGGTGACGCGGATATTGGCGGTCAGCGAAAGCGGCGACGTCGCCGCGCCGGGACCGATCGGCGTGCGGATGCTCGCCGCCCAGGCCAAGACCGCGATCGAGCCGGGCGAGCAGAGCGTCACCGCCAGCCTCACCGTGGTCTTCGAGCTGCAATGAGCGCGCGAAAGGCCGCCCCGGCGGTCCGGAGCGGCCTTTGCGGAGTGTCGTGGAACCCGGCCTAGCGGATGCTGCGGCGGGTGAAGAGGTTGACGATGGCGAGCAGGATCACCGCGCCGACCAGCGAGACCAGGAACGAGGTGACGCTGATGTCGGTGTTGATGTTGCCGCGGCCGAAGATGAAGCCGGCGATGGCGGCTCCGACGATGCCGACGACGACGTTGAGGATGATGCCCTGCTGCGCGTCGCGGCGCATGATCAGGCTCGCCAGCCAGCCGACGATGCCGCCGACGATCAGCCAAATGATGATGCCCATAAATTCCTCCTGTTTATGCCGCCGGAGCCCCTTTGCCCTCGTAACGGTTGCACCCCATTACGCGCGGAGCAAGGCGCTTGTTCCTGAGGCGAAATGCTCTTGCGCGCCGCTCGACATGCCGCGGCCGCGTCGCCATATCGGGCCCATGCCCAAAATCCTCTGGCTTCTCATCAGCCTGACGCTCGCCGCTCCGCCCGCGCTGGCCGCCCCGGACAAGCTCGGGAAGCGCACCGCGCCGCCGGAAAAAAGCTTCGCCGGCATCGGCGAGGGCTCCGCCGACGCCGCGCTGGAGGCCGAGATCGCGGCCGCGTCCGCCTTCCCGCTCGGCAGCCTACAGAATCCAGTGCGAGTCGAAGGGCCGGACGGCGCGCGCGCCTACGTCGCCCGCTTGCGCTGCGCCGACGGCAAGGCGCCCGCCGCCGCCGCCGGCCGGCCCGGCGGCACCGGGGCCTTCGGCAGCGTCACCGAGCTCGTCGCGCTCGACTGCGGCGCCGCCGCGCCCGACCGCGCCGAAATCCGCTTCGACCTCTACCACGAGGGCCATGTCGAGGATCGCGCGCCCACCGGCTTCACCCTCGCGCCGCGCTGAGCCGGCCGGTGCGGACCTTCCTGCGCCGCCTCGGCACCGCCTTCCTCTTCCTCGCCATCGCCTTGTGCTTCGCGCCGAGCCTCATCCCGCCTTTCCTCGACCGCATCTACTATCGCGGGCCCGCGAGCGCCCATTTCGACGGCCGCCATTTCTTCAACCCCGAAGACCGCGCCCGCCCGCCGGCGCGGATCAACCCCGCCCGTTTCTTCAACCGCTGGGCGACCGGCGAGGGCCGCGCGAGATGGCCGGAGCGTGTCCCCGTCCGCCCCACCATTCCCCCCGCGCGAGTGGAAGGCGACGGAATGCTCGCCACCTGGATCGGCCATTCGACGATGCTCGTGCAGGTCGCCGGCCTCAACATCCTCACCGATCCGATCTGGTCCGAGCGCGCCTCGCCTTTCTCGTTCATCGGCCCGAAGCGCGTCCGCGCGCCCGGAATCCGCTTCGACGATCTGCCCAGGATCGACCTCGTCCTCGTCAGCCACGATCATTACGACCATATGGACCTGCCGACCTTGCGACGCCTGTGGGACCGCGACCGGCCGCTCATCGTCACCAGCCTCGGCAACGATGCGATCCTGAGGGGCGCCGGCATAGCCTCGCGCGCCCTCGATTGGGGCGGCGCGCTGCGGGCCGGGCCGGCGCAGGTGATCGTGGAGCGCGTCCACCATTGGGGCTCGCGCTGGGGCACGGACCGCAACCGCGCGCTCTGGTCCGGCTTCACCGTCGCGACCCCGGCGGGAAAGATCTTCTTCGCCGGCGATACCGGCTTCGGCGGCGGCGCCTGGGCGAGCGAGGCGGGGCGGCACGGCCCCTACCGGCTCGCGATCCTGCCGATCGGCGCCTATTCGCCGCGCGACGTGATGCAGTCCAACCACATGGATCCGGACGAAGCGGTCGAGGCCTTTCGCCGCCTCGGCGCGCGCACCGCGCTCGGCGTCCACTGGGGCACGTTCCAGCTCACCTTCGAGCCGATCGGCGATCCGCCCCGCCGCCTCGCCGCTGCGCTGAAGGCGAAGGGCATCGCTCCCGGCCGTTTCGTGACGACCGAGGCGGGGCAAAGCTTCGAAGTGCCTTGATGCTCGTCATGCCGGACTTGATCCGGCATCCACCTTCTTTGCGAGGGCGGAGGAAGCAAGGTGGATCCCGGATCAAGTCCGGGATGACGATCCGCGTTCCTCGTCCTTTGCCTCCGGCACGATCAGGTTCAGCGCGCCGGCGCGGATCCGGTATTTGAGCGGGGCTTCCATCGGCTGCGCCTCGCCGTCGGTGGCGACCATCAGCCGCTGGCGCGGCGAGCCGATCTCGGCCGCCTCGATCCCGTCGAGAGTGAGGAAATCCTCTTGCTCGTCCGGCCGGCCGAACACGGCGCGGGTCGAGATCCACAGGAAGGACCAGGCCGAGCGGGCGAGCGGCGCGTAGATGCACAGCTCGCCGCGGTCGATCGCCTCGCGTCGGCCCAGCGCGAGCAGGCCGGTCTCGTAGCGATTGTTGCCGACGAACAGCAAAGGCGTCTCGACCGGCGCCTCGCGGCCCTCGATGCGCAAGGTCAGCCGGTGATGGGAGAAGCGCCACAGGCTCCGCGCCGCCGCGACGATCATCGCCGCCTTCTTGCTTCGGCCGAGGTGGCGCTGCTGCTTCTCGCGGTCGCGCACCAGCCTGGGATAGAGGCCGACCGCGCTGTTGTTGATGAAGACGCGGCCGTTGACCTCGGCGACATCGACCCGGCGGGTCCGTCCCGCGGCGATCGCATCGACCGCCGCCTCGAGATCGAGCGGGATGCCGGCGTCGCGGGCGAAATGGTTGAGCGTGCCGAGCGGCAGGATGCCGAGCTTCATGCCGGTGTCCGCCACCGCGGCGGCGGCCGTGCCGATCGTGCCGTCGCCGCCGGCCGCGACCAGCGCGTCGACGCCCGCCGCCTTCGCCGCCTCGCCGCAATGCCGGTCGAGGTCGCCCGGCTCGACCGCCAATATCTTCGCGTCGATGCCGCGCGCCTCGAACAGCGGCTTCAACTGCCCGGCCTTGTCCTCGCCGAACGAACCGCCGCCGCGGTTGATGACGACGCGTATCTTCTTCAGTTTTCCCTCGCTCACTTCCCCCCGACGCAGAAAGCGCAGAGCTTGTTCCCCTCGGGGTCGCGGAAATAGGCGCCGTAGAAGGCGCGCGCGCCTTCCTCGCCCCGCACGCCCGGGCCGCCCTCGTCGCTGCCGCCCAGCTCCATCGCCTTGGCGTGGAAGGCGTCGACGCTGTCGCGCGAATCCATGGCCAGCGAGACCATGTTGCCGTTCCCCGCCGTCGCCGCCTCGCCGTTGTAGGGCCGGGTGACCGCGACGCCCGGCTTTCCCCAGGCGCGGCCGTAGAGGGTGAAGCCGGAAGGCATTTCCATCAGCCGGCCGGCGCCGATCGTGCCGAACAGAGCGTCGTAGAAGGCACGCGCCTTGTCGAGATCGTTGGTGCCGAGCGTCACATAGCCGATCATCGCCTTAGCTCTCCTTCTCGCCCGCGGGGCAATCGCCGACGCGGCGGCCGATCGTATGGCCCTCCATGACCATGTTGCGGCCCTCGGCGGCGGTGACGATCTTCATCCTGACGTCGAACCCGTCGCCGGAATAGCTGCCGTCCATGGTGAAGCTCGACGCGGGCTCGCCGTTCCGCTTCGGCGCGCAGCTCATGGTGCCGTGGATCCGGCCGCCGCCATAGACGACGTCCTTCTGGGTGCAGCCTTCCGCCTGCTTGCCGCCGAACAGGTCGCCGTTGGGCCGGTTCGCATCCTCGGCCGTCACGCAGGAGCGGCCGGTCGTCTTGTGGGCGGCCATGGCCTTCGCCACTTCCGGCGGCAGGCCGCTGATCGTCATCTCCATCGCCGTCTCGTACAGGCCCGGGCGCAGCCTGGCCGCGCCGCTCGGCGCCGACGAGGGCGCCGCGGCCGTCGGGCCCTTCCCCGCGGCGGCATTGCCGCCGTCGCCATTCTTGCCGCACGCGCCGAGTGCCAGCGCAAGCGCCGCGGTCGCCATCCACCTCGTCTTCATCGCCTTCTCCCCGTTCAAGCCGTCAGCGCGGCCACCAGCCGCCTGGCATCTTCCTCGTCATTATAGAGATGCGGCGTGACGCGCATCCGCTCGCCGCGCAAGCTCACGTGCACGTCGGCCGCCGCCAGCCGCGCCTCGATCCCGGCCGGCAGCCCGCCAGGAAAGCGCAGCGAGAGGAAATGCGGCGCACGTCCCGGCGGGGCCTCGATGCCCCGCGCGGCCAGCCTCTCGGCGAGGCTCGCGGTGATCGCCTCCAGCGTCGCCGACACGTTCCCCACGCCCCATTCCAGCAATTGCTCGATCGCCGCCGCGGCGACCGGCAGCAAAGCGAAGTTCGACCGTTCGCCCATGTCGAAGCGCCGCGCATCGGGCTCGAGCTCGGCGGGGTAATCGACCAGCCGCCGAAAATCCTCGGCCCCCTTCCTCGTCACCCAGCCCTCCTCGAGCGGCCGCCCCTGCTGGTGGCGCGGCGCCACGTAGAGGAAGCCGATCGAATAGGGGCCGAGCAGCCATTTGTACGACGCGGCGACGAGATAATCGGGATCGACGGCGGCGAGGTCCAGCGGCAACGCCCCGCACGATTGCGTCGTATCGAGGACGAGCGCGGCGCCGACCGAGCGGCAGCGCCGCGCCACCGCCTCGACGTCGAACAATGTGCCGCACACCCAATGGACGTGGGGCATCACTACCAATGCGGTGGCACCGTCGATCGCCTCGAGCAGCCCGGTGGTCCAATCGCCGCTTGCTTGGGGCCGCGGCACCGTGACCAATCGCGCCTCGTGCCGCGCCGCCAGCGCGCGCGCCGCGTGGACGCCGGAGGGGAAATCCTCCGCCAGGGTGACGATCTTCTGCCCCGCCGCCACGCGCAAATTGGCCGCCGCCGTGGCCATGCCGTAGCTCACCGCCGGCACGATCGCGACGTCGCCCGGCGCCGCGCCGATCAGCCGGGCGAACAGCGCCCGCACCCGCTCGGCTTCGTCGAACCAATGCTCCTGGCGCAGGTCCCAGGGATGCGCCTTGCGCATCAGCCCCGCGCGCCCCGCCTCGGCCGCGGCGTTGAGCAAAGGCGACATCTTCGCGCAGTCGAAATAGGCGACGTCGCGCGGGATGTCGAAAAGGCGGCGCTGGCAGGGAAGGACCGGCATCAGCCTCCCGCTTTGGGCTTGGGCGGAGGCCCGCCTTTCGTCGCCGCGGCGTCCACGGGCGCCGCCGGCTGGCAGGCGCCGGCCGTGACCTTGCCCTTGACCTTGCGGCTCATCGTGAAGTCGCCGTCGCCGGGCAGGAAGCTCGTGCTGTCGACGCTGGCTTCGAACGAACCGGCGTCGTAGGTGCCCGACACCTGCATGTTGATCTGGCCCTTGAGCTCGGGCCGGGTGCAGGCGAGGCTGGCATTGATCGTGCCGTCCTTGATGTAGCTGTTCGAATAGGTGCAGCTATAGCCCGAGCCGGCGAACAGGTCGGCCGGCGGCTGGGCACGCTGGGCCTCGGGGACGCAGCTCGACGCCTGCTCCTTGTCGCCCTCCTTGGCCTTGAGGGCGGGCGTCGTCTTGTCGGCCGAGCGGAAAGCCTTGACCTCGAACTCGCTGTTCCAGGTGCCGGCCGGGATGGTCGCCGGCGCGGCCGCCGCCTCGTTTCCGCCCGCGTCGCCGCCTCCCCCCGAGCAGGCCGCCGCGGCTACGCAGAGCGGCACGAGTCCCAATATGCGCATGTAAATCCTCCCCCTCTTCTTATCGGTGGGAAGGTAGCGCGGGCGGGGAAGAATGACCATATGGCAAGCCATGGGCATTGCGATCAGGACCGGCCTCGAAGAGCCGGACACGGGGGCGGCCTTCGTCCCCCACCGCCCCCAGCGGCCGGAAAAGGCCGAGGGCGGCAAGACGTTCAGGATCGTCTCCGACTACGAGCCGTCGGGCGACCAGCCGGCGGCGATCGCCGAGCTGACCGACGCCGCACTTCAGGGCGAGCAGACCCAGGTGCTGCTCGGCGTCACCGGATCGGGCAAGACCTTCACCATGGCCAAGGTGATCGAGGCGCTGCAGCGCCCCGCGCTGGTGCTCGCCCCCAACAAGATTCTGGCGGCGCAGCTCTACGGCGAGTTCAAGAGCTTCTTCCCCGACAATGCCGTCGAATATTTCGTCAGCTACTACGATTACTACCAGCCCGAGGCCTACGTCCCGCGGTCCGACACCTATATCGAAAAAGAGAGCTCGGTGAACGAGGCGATC
>JBJMTY010000338.1:0-3182 GCA_045811445.1 Allosphingosinicella sp.
CGTGCAGTCGCGGGTGCTGATGCCCGCCGCCGCCGACCGCTGCACCGTCCCCGCCGAGGTCGCGCATGCGGGGCAGGGGTCGATGTTCACCCTGACCGCGCTGGGCGGCGAGGCGAATTTCAGCCATCCCGTCCGCCCCGCCCGCGCGCCGGCCGGCTGGCGGCCCGACTGGCTGGTCAAGCTGCGCATCAAATCGACCTATATGGGCCTGCTCGGCATGGACATGAACGCGATGATGCGCGGCGAAGCGGGCGACCGCAGCGAGCAGGGCGAAGGCGACCAGCCCCGCAAGAAGAAGAAGCGCGGCCTGCTCGACGGCCTCGGCGGGATGATCCCGCACTGACGGAAGATATATTAGCTTGTTGTGCTAAACCCTTAGCACTGTTAGGGGAATTCCCGCTGGAGGCGACCGGCGTGGGGAGGGAGTACCCGTGGCAGACATTGCCGGCACGACCGGCACCGACTTCCTGGTCGGCACGAACGACGACGACCGCCTTCAGGGTCTGGACGGCGACGACAGCCTTGACGGCGGCCTTGGCGACGATCTCGTCGAGGGGGGCGAGGGCAACGATTATATCGTCTCGAGGTCGGGCTTCGACACGCTGAACGGCGGTGCCGGCGATGACCGCATCGAGGCCGACAGTCGCGACTCGGCGGCCGGAACGATTGTCGTCGCCGCGGGTGACGGCAACGACCACGTCCAGCTCCTTTCGTTCGGCGAACATGCGTTTCGCGCCGACTTAGGCGCCGGCGACGACGTCGTCGAGATAGTGGGCCTGCGCTACGGCGGCTCGGCGGAGCTGACCCTCGGCTCCGGCTCCGACACCGTTTCCTTCGGAGCCTTTTACGGCGGCACCCAATCGGATCTCACCGCGACCGTCGTCATCAAGGATTTCGAGGCCGGCGCCGCCGGCGACCGGATCGACTGGCTGAACCTCCTCACCGAAATTCTCGTCGGCTGGGACGGCGCCTCCAACCCGTTCGCCACCGGCCATGTCCGCCTCGTCCAGAACGGCGCGAACGCGCTCCTCCAGATCGACCGCGACGGCTCGGGCAGCAGCTATTCCTTCACCACGTTCGTGGTTCTCGAAAATCTCCAGGCGTCGTCGCTGGTCTGGCAGAATCTCGACGGATTCCCGACCGATGGGACGATACCCTCCAACGTCAGCCTCACCGGCACGGACGGCCCCGACACGCTGATCGGGTCGGGAGGCGGCGATTCCATCGAAGGGCTGGACGGGCGCGACGATATTTGGGGCGGAACCGGCGACGACCTCGTCCACGCCGGTGGCGGCATGGATTTCGTCTACGGCGAGCTCGGAGCCGATCGGCTGTTCGGGGAGGCAGGCGACGACATGCTCGACGGCGGCCTCGGCTCCGATCAGCTGATCGGCGGCGACGGCGACGATTATCTCTACGACCTCGACGGTCAGGACGTCCTCGACGGCGGCGCCGGCAACGACAGGATCACCCTGCGCCGGGGCAGCCTCCATGCCGACCTCGTCACCGGGATCGGCGGCGACGGCGACGACATCTTCTACGTCCAGTCCGTGGGGGCGAGCCAGTTCGTCGCCGATCTCGGCGCGGGCAATGACCGTTTCAGCGTCGACTATCTTGCCGGCACGGCCAACCTCACGCTTGGCGCCGGCGTCGACACGATTCTGCTCGGCGGCCTGCAGCGGACCTATCTCATCAACAGCGGCTCGATAGTCGTCGCGGATTTCCAGGCCGGCGCGGGCGGCGACGTGCTCGACCTCGGCGACTTCTTCCCGAACGGCGGCGGCGCGAACCCGTTCGGCAACGGCTTGCTGCGACTCGTGCAGCAAGGATCGGACACCCTGGTTCAGACCGGCGAAGCCGGATGGCGCACGATCGTACGCTTCGCCGGCGTCGACGCCGCCACCCTCACGGCGGCGAATTTCGGCGGCTTCTCGCCTGACGGAGCGCCGCCGCCGGGGGTGACCTTCCAGGGCACCGACGGATTCGACGATTTCACCGGTGGCGCCGGCGCCGACACGATCCACGGCAATGGCGACCACGACTATCTGCACGGCGGCGCGGGCAACGACACGATCGACGGCGGTGCGGGCGACGACTACCTCTATGGCGACAGCGGCAACGACCAGGTGTCGGGCGGAGACGGCGACGACAACGTCCTGGACGAGACCGGCAACGACGTGCTGAGAGGCGACGCCGGCAACGACACGATCGTGAGCAACGCGGGCGACGACCTCATCTTCGGCGGGGACGGCGACGACGCTATCGTCATCCAGCGTTTCGCCGAGACCGGCGGCGGCTCGGTCGCGTTCGACGCGGGCGCCGGCAACGACCGCGTCACTCTGTCCCAATATGGCAATTCCTACGTCACCGGCACGCTGGGCGCCGGGGACGACCGCCTGATCCTGGGCGGCCATATCGGCACCTCGCTCCTCGCACTCGGCTCCGGCGCCGACACGGTCGACTTCGCGAATGTCCAATATGGCTGGACCAGATTAGGCAGCGACCTGACGATCAGCGACCTCAACCTGGCCGAGGGCGACCGACTCGACCTCTCCCAATTCGTCCTCTCGCAGTTCAAGGGCTGGGACGGCGTCGCGAACCCGTTCACGGCCGGCTATCTGCGCCTGGTTCAGACCGGTGCCGACGCCCGGCTCGAGTTCGACGACGACGCCGGCGGCGACGACCCCTTCATCCTGCTCGCCACGTTCAAGAACGTCGGCGCGAACCTCTTTTCCGAGGCGAACCTCGGCTACGCGCCGCCGGTCGTCTACGGCACGAGCGGCAACGACGTGTTCGTGATCGACGATGTCGGCGACCGGATCGTCGATTCAGGCGGGGTCGACGAGGTGCGCACCTCGCTTGGGACGTACGTGTTGCCGGACGGATTCGAGACTCTCACCGGGACGTCGGCGGGGGCGCAGGATTTGCGGGGCAACGGCGCCGACAATGTGCTGGTCGGCGGGGACGGGGGGACCTTCTTCCGGCTTCAGGACGGGGGCGTCGACACCGCCAGGGGCGGCGCGGGGGTGGACGCTTTCTATTTCGGCGCGTCGTTCACGGCGGCGGACCGGGTCGAGGGCGGCGGCGGCAAGGACGTGCTGGCGTTGCAGGGGGATTATCGCGGCGGGGTGACATTGGGCGCCGGCAGCCTGGCCGGCGTCGAGACCCTGGCGATCCTCACC
>JBJMTY010000339.1:0-3161 GCA_045811445.1 Allosphingosinicella sp.
CTCAAGCCCTCGCACCTGCTCCAGCCGGCGGCGCGGCACATGGGGCGGCTCGTCGTCGCCGACATCGGCCTCGCCGGAGAGAGCCGCCTCGCCGAGATAGGCCGGCCGCGCCTGCGTCGGCCCGGGCCCGACGATTACAAATACAGCCGGGGCTATGCCGCAATGCTGGCGGGCGAGATGCCGGGGGCGAGCGCGCTCACAGCCGCGGCGGCGGCGCGCGGCGGGGCGGGCTATGTCCGCCTCATCGCCGGCGAGACGCTGGCGAGCCTGCCCGCCGCCATCGTCCAGTCGCGCCGCGAGCCGGAGCTGAGCCTCGAGGACGAGAGGATCGGCGCGCTCGCCGTCGGCCCGGGCCTCGGCCGCGACCGCCGCGCCCGCACTCGCCTCCAGATCGCGCTCGCCTCGAAGCGGCCGCTCGTGCTCGATGCCGACGCTTTGGTGCTCATCGCCGAGCGCGGCCCGCCGCTCGACCTGGCCGAGACGCCGATCCTCACGCCCCATGCCGGCGAGTTCGCGCGGCTCTGGACCGGAGGGGAGGGCAGCAAGATCGAGGAAGCCCGCGCCGCCGCCGCGGCCTGGCGCGCCGTCATCGTCTTCAAGGGCCCCGACACGATCGTCGCGGCGCCGGACGGCCGGGCTGCGATCGCGCGGGTGCCGCACAGCCTCGCCAGCGCCGGCACGGGCGACGTGCTGACCGGCGTGATCGCGGCGATGCGCGCTGCGGGGCTGGAGCCGTTCGAGGCCGCCTGCGCCGCGATCTGGCTTCACGCCCGCGCCGCCGAGCTGGCAGGGCCGACCTTGATCGCCGACGACCTGCTCCGCTGGCTTCCGGCCGCCCTCGCCGAGTGTCAGTGACGGCGGAGCGGATCGTCCGCCTCGCCGCGCGCGGCGACGGCGTCACCGAAAGCGGGCGTTACGTCCCGCTCGCCGCGCCGGGCGATAGCGTCGAGCCCTCGGGCGAAATCCTGCCCGGCCCACATCGCCAGGCGCCGCCCTGCCGCCATTTCCCCGAATGCGGCGGCTGCCAGCTCCAGCATGTCGACGATGCGGCCTTTGCCGATTATCTCGAGGCGCGCATCGCGTCCGCCCTCGCCGCCCAGGGGCTGGCGACGCCCGACATCCGGCCGCCCTCTTTGTCGCCGCCGTGCAGCCGCCGCCGTGCCTCGCTGAGGGCCGAGCGTCGCGGCAAGACGGTCCTGCTCGGCTTCAACGCCGAGGCCAGCCACCGCATCGTCGACATGCGCGAATGCCACATCCTCAGGCCCGAATTGTTCGCGCTGGTCGCGCCGGTCCGCGAATTGCTCGGCCGCCTGCTCGGCCCCCGCGCCGCCGGCGGCGTCCGTCTGACCCGCGCCGATCAGGGCGTCGACCTGCTGCTCGAGAAGGTCGACGCGGAGGGGCTGGAGGCGGCGGAAGCGCTCACCGCCTTCGCGGAGCGCCACGCGCTCGCCCGCCTGGCGCTCGACGACGGCTACGGCGCCCAGACCCGCTGGGAGCCCGAGCCGGTAACCGTGACCCTTGGCGGCGTCCCGGTGCCGCTTCCCCACAACGCCTTCCTCCAGGCGACGGCGGAAGGGGAGGCGGCCCTCGTCGCGGCGGTGCGCGAGGCGATCGGCGAGGCGCGGGTCGTCGCCGACCTGTTCGCCGGGCTCGGCACGTTCGCTCTGTCGCTGCCCGGCCGCATCCTCGCCGTCGAAGGCTCGCGCGACGCCGCCCTCGCGCTCAAGGCCGCCGCGTCTCGCGCCCAGCGTCCGGTGTTCGTCGATCATCGCGACCTGTTCCGCCGCCCGCTCGACCGCGCCGAGCTCGCCCGCTTCGAGGCGGTGGTGCTCGATCCGCCCCGCGCCGGCGCCAAGGAGCAGGTCGCCTTGCTCGCCGGCGCCGAGGTGCCACGCATCGCCTACGTCTCGTGCAACCCGGCCACCTTCGCCCGCGACGCCAGGACGCTCGCCGACGGCGGCCATGTCCTGGATTGGGTGAGGCCGGTCGGCCAGTTCCGCTGGTCGACTCACGTCGAGCTGGTCGGCGCGTTCAGAAGAGCCTGATCTCGATGAGGCCGATCGCGGCGCAGAGCGTGAGCAAAGCGAGGCACACCGATCCGGCGAGGAACAGCAGGAAGCGCCAGCGCACCACGTTGGTCGTCGCCTGGACCAGGCTGTGGGCGATCCGGAAGCCGACATAGAGCCAGGCGAGGAGTCGCGCGGCGCCGTCGCCATTGCCGGTCAGCGCCAGGGTCAGGGCGATCGCGTAGAACAGGGTCGGCTGCTCCAGCAGATGGTTGTAATTGTGCGCCTTCCACTGGACCTCGGGCTCGACCACGCCGTCGAGGTCGCCGCCCTTGCTGCCGACCCTGCCCTTGAGGCTGATCCCCTTGCGCGCCATCGCCGGGAAGCGGACGGCGTACATCCAGATCATCATGACGAGCGTCCAGGCGACGAGCGCGACGACGGGCGCGAGGATCGGGCTGTGCGACATCTCATCTTCCCCCTTGCCCGCCAGAGTGGCGCCTTCGCGCCAGCCTGTCAAAAGCGGTCGCGGCCGGGCGTTTTCTTGGCTAGCCTCGCCGGCGACAAATGCGTTTGCGGGAGAATGAGATGCGTGCCGCGTTCGGCGTCCTTGCCGCCACATTGACCCTTCTGTCTGCGGCGCCGGCGGCGGCGCAGACCATGCCGACGCGTGCGTCCGGGCGCGTCCTGTCGGGCATTTGCGATGCGAACCGCGATTCATGCCTCGCTTATGTCGTCGGCGCGGTCGACGCCTTTGTCGCGACGCAATGGGTGAACGGGGCCCGACTGCCCTTCTGCATCCCCGCCGGCGTCACCAACGAGCAGCTCACTCAGGCGTCGGTGCGCTATCTGCGCTTCCACCCCGAACGGCTCGACGCCAATGCGGCGACTTTAGTCGTGCTGGCGCTGAGGGATACCTTTCCCTGCCAGGCGTCCGCGCCGCCTCCGCCTCCGCCCCCGCAGCAACAGCCGCGGCCGCGCGGGCGCTGATCCTCGTCGCATAAGGGGGGAGCATGGGCGCGCCGAAAGCCAGGCAGATCGCGGCGGTCGTCGCGGGCAACGCGCTCGAATTCTACGATTTCGTCACCTACAGCTTCTTCGCCGTCCAGATCGGCCGCAGCCTGTTTCCCGGCGACGCGGACCGGTCGCTGATGC
>JBJMTY010000340.1:0-2980 GCA_045811445.1 Allosphingosinicella sp.
CCGTCCATGACGTTCTCCTTGACCGTCTTGGTGGGATCGAGATGGGGCTCCTGCTCGAGATAGCCGACGCGAATCCCCTCGCCCGGCCAGGCCTCGCCCTGATATTCGCGGTCGCGTCCGGCCATCACCTTCATCAGGGTCGACTTGCCCGAGCCGTTCGGCCCGATGATCGCGATCTTGGCGTCGGAATAGAATTGCAGGCTGAGGTTGCTGAGGATCGGCTTGGGCTGACCAGGGAAGGTCTTGGTCAGGTTCTTCATGACGAAGCTATACTGTGCGGCCATGGCGGCGCTCATTCTCCAACAAGGTGCGGGTGTCGGCGCCTAACTAGTGACGCGGGCGGCGATTGTCACCCGCCTTGGGAGTGGCTAGGGCGCGCCCATGACCATGCGCCTCCGCTCGTTCGCCCCCCTTCCCTTCCTCGCCCTTCTCGCCGCCGCCCCGCCGGACCGGACCACGGCGCTGCGCGACGCCGCATTGAGCTCGGACGAGGTAGCGTGGGACATCGTTGAGGGGCTGACCACCGAAGTCGGCCAGCGCCTCGCCGGCACCGAGGCGGAGGCGCGGGCGCGGATCTGGGCGGTCGCGAAGCTGAAAAGCCTCGGCTTCCGCAACGTCCATGTCGAGGACGCGACTCTGTCGGGCTGGGTGCGCGGCGCCGAGGCGGCCGAGATCGTCTCGCCCTTCCCCCAGCGGCTCGTCGTCACCGCGCTCGGCCGCAGCGGCGCGACGCCGCCCGAGGGCGTCACCGCCCAGGTGGTCGGCTTCGACAGCCTCGCCGCGCTCGAGGCGGCGCCGGCCGAGGCCGTGCGCGGCAGGATCGTCTTCGTCAGCCACGCCATGCTGCCGACCCAGGACGGCTCGGGCTACGGCTATTATGGGCCGGTGCGCCGCTCGGCCCCGGCGGTGGGCGCGCGCAAGGGCGCCCTCGCGGTGATCATCCGCTCGCTCGGCACCGACCATCATCGCAACCCGCATACCGGCGTCACCAGCTTCGGCGACACGCCGCCGATCGCCGCCGGCGCGCTCGCCATCCCCGACGCCGAGAACCTCCAGCGCATGCTGAAGCGCGGCAAGGTGGTGATGCACCTGACACTCACCCCCCGCTTCACCGGCACCGTCCCGACCGGCAACGTCGTCGCCGAAGTGCCGGGGACCGACCCCGCGGCCGGCACCATCATCGTCGGCGGCCATCTCGACAGCTGGGACCTCGGCACCGGGGCGATCGACGACGCCTCGGGCGTCGCCATCGTCACGGCGGCGGCCAAGAGGATCATGGACGCCGGGCGGCCGCGGCGGACCATCCGCGTGGTCTGGTTCGGTGACGAGGAGACGGGCGGGGCCGGCTCGAAGGCCTATTTCGCCGCCCACGGCCGCGAGAACGTGGTCTTCGTGGGCGAATCGGACTTCGGCGCGGACAAGGTGTGGAAGGTCGACACCACGCTCGACGAGGCCGGCAAGCCGCTCGCCGACCGCATCGCCGCCGCCCTCTTCCCGCTCGGCATCGTTCGCGGCCACGGCGAGGTGGAAGCGGGCGCGGACCTCGGCGCGTGGGTCAAGGCCGGCGTCGCCGGCGCCGACCTCGCCCAGGACGGCACCCGCTATTTCGACTATCACCACACGCCCGACGACACGCTCGACAAGGTCGATCCCGAGCAATTGCGGCAGAATGTCGCGGCGTGGACGGCCCTGCTCTCGGTCGTCGCCAACGCGCCCGAGGCCATTCCCCGGCACACGCCTAAATCCTAACCTCGGTTAATGCCGAGGCCGCCCGGGCGCGACACGTTCGCTCCGGGGGGTTAGGATGAGGAAACGAATGACGCGCCTCCGTCGATCGTTCGCCCTCGGCTGCGCGTCCTGCGCTCTGGCCGTGGGCTTTCCCGCGCGCGCCGCCGAGGTCCCCAAGACCGTCGAGGACCTTGCCGGCCTCTCGATCGAGGAGCTGGCACGGATCGAGGTGCGCTCCGCCTCCAAGGAGCCCGAGCCGCTCAGCCGGGCGGCGACCGCCTTGTTCGTCATCACCGACGACGACATCGCCCGCTCCCCCGCCACGTCGCTTCCCGAGCTCCTGCGGACGGCGCCGAACCTGGAAGTCCAGCGCCTCGACGCCCGCCAATATGCGGTGAGCGCGCGCGGCTTCAACGGCGCCGAGACCTCGAACAAATTGCTGGTGCTGATCGACGGCCGCAGCGTCTATTCGACGCTCCATTCGGGCGTGTTCTGGGAGCTGCACTCGCCCCTGCTGGAGGATATCCGGCAGATCGAGGTGATCAGCGGGCCGGGCGGCACGCTCTACGGCCCCAATGCGGTGAACGGCGTCGTCAACGTCGCGAGCAAGGATGCGCGCGACACGTTGGGCGGCCTGGTCCGCGCCACGGCCGGGGACCGCGAGCAGACCGCCGCCTTGCGCTACGGCTTCAAGGTCGGCGCCAGCGGTGCGCTGCGCGTCTATGCCGACGCCTTCCACCGCGACGACCTCCCCGCCGGCGCGGCGCCCGACGCCAACGACGCGTTCAAGGGCTGGCAGGCGGGCTTCCGCGGCGATTTCGGGCCCGAGGGCGACCATGTCACCGTCCAGGGCGACGTCTTCCGCACCGACACGGGCGGCCTGCCCGGCGACGGCGACCACGGCCAGAACCTGCTGGCGCGCTGGACCCACAAAACAAGCGACGACGCGTCGCTCCAGCTCCAGGCCTATTATGACGATTACTGGCGGCGGGCGGTCCTCACCAACGACCGGCTGCAGACCTTCGACGGCGAGGCCCAGTACAATGCCAGGCTCGGCGTCCACCATGTCGTCGCGGGTGTCGGCGCGCGCACGACCCGCGACGACTTCCTGAACAACCTCAACGGCTTCCACCTCGAACCTGAGAGCCGACGGCTGTGGGTGGTCAACGCCTTCGCGCAGGACCGGATCCAAGTCTCGTCCCAGCTCGACGTCACCGCCGGATTGAAGCTCGAGCGTTCGTCCTTCTCCGGC
>JBJMTY010000341.1:0-3839 GCA_045811445.1 Allosphingosinicella sp.
CACTGACCGCGTGCAACGCGGTGGACGGGTCTCTTTCCGGATGAAGCGAAGGTGATCTCGAAGACCGCAAGGAGAACCCCCTCCACCATGCTGCGCATGGTCCCCCTCCCCTGCAAAGGCAGGGGAGGATTGATCCTGTGAGCGTCACCGCGCCTTTGGGGTTCGTCGCGGCCGGCTGCCATGCCGGGCTGAAGCGGCGGCGCTATGACATGGCGCTGCTCGCCACCGACGACCGGCGGCCGGTGACGGCGGCGGCGGTGTTCACCCAGAACAAGTTCGCCGCGCCGCCGGTGCTGCTCGATCGCGAGCGGCTCGCCGCGAACGGCGGCCGGGCGGCGGCGGTGATCGTCAATTCGGGCAACGCCAATGCCGGCACCGGCGCGGCCGGCCTCGCCGACGCCGAAAAGATGGGCCTCGCGGCGGCCGCCGCGCTCGGCGTCGACACAGCCGACGTGCTGGTCTGCTCGACCGGCATCATCGGCACGCCGCTGCCCATGGACAAGATCCTCGACGCGACGCCCAAGCTGGCGAAGAAGCTCTCCAAAGGGGGCGCCCACGATGCCGCCAACGGCATCCTCACCACCGACCATCGCGCCAAGGAAAAAATGATCGAGGGCTCGACCTTCACGCTCGGCGGCATGGCCAAGGGCTGCGGCATGATCGCGCCCAACATGGCGACGATGCTCGCTTTCCTCACCACCGACGCCGAGATCGGCCGCGACGAGTTGCAGGCGATCCTGGCCGACGCGTGCGACCGGACCTTCAACACCCTCAACGTCGACGGCGCGACCTCGACCAACGACACCGCCATTTTGCTCGCCAGCGGCCGCCGCGGCCCGGCCGATCCCCGCGAGTTCGCCGACGCCGTCCACCGCCTCTGCGAGGATCTGACCTACCAGATGGCGCGCGACGCCGAGGGCATGACCAGGATGGTGCGCCTGCGCGTCACCGGCGCGGCGTCGGACGCCGAGGCGCGGATCGCCGCCAAGTCGATCGCCGAGAACAACCTCGTCAAATGCTCCTGGTATGGCGGCGACCCTTATTGGGGCCGCCTGCTCGGCGCCGCGGGCTCGGCAGGGATCGACTTCGACCCCGAGAAGAGCGCGGTTTCCTACGGCGGCATCACCGTGTCACGCGCCGGCACCAACGCCGCCCACGACCACGACGCGGTCGCCGCGCACATGCGTAACGAGACGATCGACATCGAAGTCGCCCTCGGCCTCGGCGCCGGCGAGGCGCAAATGATCGGCATCGACCTCGGCCCCGGCTACATCAAAGAGAATTCGAGGACCTCGTGAGGAACGGATTACGCCGCGACCCAGTCCTCCCTGTCGCCGAAGGCGATGGGGAGGGGAACCGTGCGAAGCACGGTGGAGGGGCAATCGGCGCCTCCAGCCCCTCCACCGGCTTCGCCGGTCCCCCTCCCCATGCGCTTCGCGCACAGGGAGGACTGTCATGATCGACGCCGCCCATACCGCGACGGTCCTGGTCCAGGCCCTGCCCTACATCCAGCGCTTCGCCGGCCGCTCGGTGGTGGTGAAGCTGGGCGGGGCGGCGATCGACGCCGAGATCGACCGGGCGCTGGCCCAGGACGTGCTGCTGCTCCGCTCGGTGGGGATGCGGGTCGTCCTGGTCCATGGCGGCGGGCCGCAGGTCGACGTGATGATGCGCCGGCTCGACATGAAGCCGGTGTTCAAGGACGGCCTGCGCGTCACCGACGCCGACACGCTCGACGTCGTGCGCATGGTGCTGGTCGGCAAGGTCAACCGCGACCTCGTCGGCACCATCAACCGCGAGGCGGCCGAGGAGCCGGTCGCGGTCGGCGTCTCGGGCGAGGACGGCGGCCTGCTCACCGTGACGCCGCGCGAATCCTCCCTCGGCTTCGTCGGCGACGTCAGCATGGTGCGCGCCTCGGTGCTCGACCGGCTGCTCGACGAGGGGCTGACCCCGGTGGTCGCGACGGTCGGCGCCGACGCCTCGGGCCAGCCCTACAACATCAACGCCGACGAGGCGGCGCGCGCCATCGCCGTCGCGATGGGGGCGGAGAAGATCGTCTACCTCACCGCCGCCCCCGGCCTGCTCGAGGACCCCGCCGACGAAGCCAGCCTGATCCCCCGCCTCACCTCCGCCGAGCTCTACGAACGCATCGCCCACGACAGCGTCTCCAAGGGCATGATCCCCAAGCTGCGCGCCTGCGCCGAGGCGGTCGACGCCGGCGTCGGCACCGCCCACATCATCGACGGCCGCGTCCCCCACGCCCTCCTGATCGAATTGCTCACCGACGAGGGCATCGGCACCATGGTCCGGCGCGAGAGGAGCTGGTCGTGACGCATCTCCTCACCGTCGCCGGGCTCGGCCGCGAAGGGCTCGAGCGGATCCTCGCTCTCTCAGAGGCGCCGGACCTCGGCCGCCCCCTCGCCGGCAAGGGCGTCGCTTTGGTCTTCCAGAAGCCCTCGGCGCGCACCCGCAACTCGATGGAGATGGCGGTCGTCCAATTGGGCGGCCACCCCGTCTACATCCAGAAGGACGAGGTCGGCCTCGGCACGCGCGAGAGCGCCGAGGACGTCGCCCGCACCCTCGCCTGCTTCCACGAGGTGATCGCCGCCCGCGTCATGGACCATCGCGACCTCGATGCGATGGCCGCCGTCTCGCCGCGGCCCTTGCTCAACATGCTCTCCGACCGCGCCCACCCGCTCCAGGCCTTCGCCGACCTGCTCACCGTCAAGCAGCTGCGCGGCGGCATCGAAGGCGCGCGGATCGCCTATGTCGGCGACGGCGACAACAATGTCGCCCGCTCGCTCGCCGAGGCGTGCCTGCTGCTCGGCGCCGACCTGCGCATCGCCAGCCCGGAAGGCTACGCGCTGACCGGCGTCGAGGGCATCGCGCAGACCGCCGACCCGTTCGAGGCGGTCGAGGGCGCCGAGTTCGTCTATACCGACGTCTGGGTGTCGATGGGCCAGGACAATGAGGCGGCGGAGCGCAAGGCAGCGCTCGCCCCCTACCGGGTGGACGAGGGCCTGATGGCCGCCGCCCCCGGCGCCCGCTTCCTCCACTGCCTCCCCGCCCGCCGCGGCGAGGAAGTCAGCGACGAGGTGATGGAATGCGCGAAGAGCGCGGTCTGGAAGCAGGCGGAGAACCGCATGCACACCGCCCGCGGCGCGCTTGCGTGGATGCTCGGCGTGCGATGACCGACGCACGCACCCAGCGCCAGAAGGTCATCGCGCAGCTCCTCCGCGCGGAGCCGATCGGCAGCCAGGAGGAGGTGACCGAGCGTCTCTCCGGCCAGGGCTATGCCGTCACCCAGGCGACCGTGTCGCGCGATCTCGACCAGCTCGGCGCGGTCAAGGTGAAGCGCGGCGGGACCCTGCGCTACATGCTTCCCGACGAGATGGGCGACAATGACTGGGCCGCCGCCCGGCTCGCGCGGATCTTCGCCGAATGGGTGCAGTCGGTCGAGACCGCCGGTCCCCTGCTCGTCCTGCGCACTCCGCCCGGCTCGGCCCATATCGTCGGCCTCGCCCTCGACCAGGCGAAGCTGCCCGAGGTCGCCGGCACCATTTCCGGCGACGACACGCTCTTCCTGGCGCTGCGCGACGGCGTCGACGCCCGCGCGATCGCCGACAAGCTCCGCAACCTCTCCCAGGAACGCTCATGACACTCTCGCCGCCGAAGAAGGTGGTGCTCGCTTATTCGGGCGGGCTCGACACCTCGATCATCCTCAAATGGCTGCAGACCGAATATCGCGCGGAGGTCGTCACCTTCACCGCCGATCTCGGCCAAAGCGAGGAGGTCGAGCCGGCGCGGCGCAAGGCGGAGTTGCTCGGCATCCGCCCGGAGAA
>JBJMTY010000342.1:0-1835 GCA_045811445.1 Allosphingosinicella sp.
AGCTTCGCTCACAGGGAGGACTGGCGCTCGCCACCGGCTAGGCAGAATTGCCCCTCTCTCCTATACGCCCCCCATGGAGCGGCTGGACGGCGGCTCGGCGGTGCCGGCGCGGTTGCGGGGCGGCATCGTCGCGCTCGGCAATTTCGACGGGTTTCACGAAGGGCACCAGGCCGTGATTGGCCGGGCGGTGGCGCGCGCGCGCGCCGAAGGGCGGCCGGCCCGGGTCGCGACCTTCGATACGCATCCGATGCGCTATTTCCGGCCCGAGACGCCGCCTTTCCAGCTCACCGGCATGGACCAGCGCGCGCGGCTGCTCGCCGAGGCCGGGGTGGACGGGCTCTACGTCTTCCGCTTCGACGCGGACTTCGCCGCGGCGAGCCCCGAGGCCTTCGTCACCGACTGGCTGGAGGGCCGGATCGGCGCGGCGGGGGTGGTGACGGGGGGCGACTTCACCTTCGGCCGCGGCCGGGCCGGCGACGTCGCGCGCCTCGCCGAGCTGATCTCGGCCGAAGCGGTGCCGCCGGTGACGCAGGACGGGCGGCCGGTCTCGTCGACCCGCATCCGCGAAGCGCTGATCGAGGGCGAGTGCGAGGCGGCGGCGCGGCTGCTGACGCGGCCGTTCGCGATCGAAGGCACGGTCGAGCATGGCGACAAGAGGGGCCGCGAGATCGGCTACCCGACCGCCAACCTGTCGCTCGGCGACTATCTGCGCCCGCGCTTCGGCATCTACGCGGTGCGGGGGCGGCTGCCGGACGGGCGCGTGCTGGACGGCGCCGCCAATCTCGGCATCCGCCCGACCTTCGCGCCGCCCAAAGAGCTGCTCGAGCCCTATTTCTTCGATTTCGACGGCGACCTCTACGGCCAAAGCATCGAGGTCGAGCTGGTTTCCTTCCTCCGCCCCGAAGCGAAGTTCGAGACGCTCGCGGCGCTGACCGGCCAGATGGCGAAGGATTGCGAGGAAGCGCGGCGGCGGCTGGACGGCGGGCAAGCCTCGCCGGGGGGCGCTTGAGCCCGCCGCCGGAATGACGGGTGCGTGCCGGCGCTCCGGCGCTAAAAACCGGGACAGTATACATTTTCCGGTTGGGCCGCCGCCCGGCTCACCTCCGGTGCGGAAAATGTATACTGTCCCGGTTTTTCGCTTCGCACCCGCGCTGGACGCCCGTCGCCCCTCCCGCTAAGCCCCCGCGCAATGTCCGACAGACCCGATTACCGCGACACGGTCTTCCTGCCGAAGACCGATTTCCCCATGAAAGCCGGCCTCGCGAGCAAGGAGCCGGCTTTGCTCGCGCGCTGGGCGGAGATGGGCCTCTACGCGCGCCTGCGCGCCGCCCGCGCCGGGCGCACCCGCTTCATCCTCCACGACGGCCCGCCCTACGCCAATGGCGACATCCACATGGGCCATGCGATGAACAAGATCCTCAAGGACATCGTCGTGCGCTCGCAGTCGCTGATGGGCAAGGACGCGCCCTACGTGCCCGGCTGGGACTGCCACGGCCTGCCGATCGAGTGGAAGATCGAGGAGCAATACAGGAAGAAGAAGCTCGACAAGGATGACGTGCCGCCGCGCGAGTTCCGCGCCGAATGCCGGGCTTATGCGGAAAAGTGGGTCAACATCCAGTCCGGGCAGTTCCAGCGCCTCGGCGTGATGGGCGAGTGGGACGACCCCTATCTCACCATGAAGTTCGAGGCCGAGGCGAAGATCGTCGAGGAGCTGTTGAGATTCGCCGAGGAGGGCCGGCTCTACCGCGGCGCCAAGCCGGTGATGTGGAGCCCGGTCGAGAAGACGGCGCTGGCCGAGGCCGAGGTGGAGTATGAGGACATCATTTCGACCCAGA
>JBJMTY010000343.1:0-27693 GCA_045811445.1 Allosphingosinicella sp.
ACATGGACGGCGCCCGCTTCGCCAACGCGGTGGCGAGCACCGGCGCCCACCCGGCCGAGCTCAGCTGGAAGGCCGGGGTGGACGCACTGAGCTTCGGCTTCACCAAGAACGGGGGGATGTCGGCCGACCTCCTCGTCTTCTTCAAGCCGGAGCTGAAGGCGGCCACGCTCTATCGCCGCAAGCGTGCCGGCCACCTCCTCTCGAAGGGCCGCTTCCTCGCCGCCCAGATCCTCGCCATGATCGAGGACGATGTGTGGCTGAGGAACGCCCGCGCGGCCAACGCGGCCGCCCGCCGCCTCGCCGAGGCGGCCGGGCCGGACCGCCTGCTGCTGCCGGTCGAGGCCAACGAATTGTTCGTCCGCGCGACGCCGGCGGAAGCGCGGCGGCTGCGCGACCAGGGCTTCGACTTCTACGATTGGGGCCCGGGCGAGATACGGCTGGTGACGAGCTGGGATTCGGACGGCCAGGCGGTCGACGCCTTCGCCGCCGCCATCCGCGCGCTGTGAGCGAGCGGCCGGCGGGCTTCCTCCAGCTCCGCGTCCTCCTCCCCTTCACCCTCATCACCCTGATCTGGGGCTCGACCTGGATCGTCATCCGCGACCAGATCGGTTCGGTACCGCCGACCTGGTCGGTCGCCTACCGCTTCGCCATCGCCGCTGCGGCGATGTTCGCCTACGCGCTGGCGCGCCGGGAATCGCTCGCGATCGGGCGGCAGGGGCACGGCCTCGCCATCCTGTTCGGCGTCCCGCAATTCTTCCTCAATTTCAACTTCGTCTACGCCGCCGAGCATTATGTCACGTCGGGCCTGGTCGCGGTCGTCTTCGCCCTGCTGCTCGTCCCCAACGCGGCCCTGTCTTTGCTCTTCCTCAAGCACAGGCTGACCGGCCGCTTCCTCGCCGGCTCGGTCGTCGCCGTCGCCGGTGTCGCCTTGCTGTTCGTGCAGGAGCTGCGGGCCAACGCCGCTCATCCCGGCCAGGTGCTGCTCGGCATCGGCTTCACCCTGGTGGGCGTCCTCTCCGCCTCTGTCGCCAACGTCCTCCAGGCGACCGGGCGGCTGAAGGCGCGGCCGGTGGCGCCGATGGTCGCCTGGGGCATGGCCTATGGCGTGCTGTGCAACGCCGCGACCGCGCTGCTACTCTACGGGCCGCCGACCGTCGAGGCGCGGCCCGGTTACTGGTTCGGCCTGCTCTATCTCGGCCTGTTCGCCTCGGCCCTCGCCTTCACTTTCTATTTCGGCCTGATCCGCCTGGTCGGCCCGGCCCGCGCCGCTTATTCGAGCCTGATCGTGCCGATCATCGCCATGACCCTCTCGACCGTGTTCGAGAATTATCATTGGTCGAAATGGGCGGTGGCGGGCGGCCTCCTCGCCATGACGGGGCTGATCCTGGCGCTCCGCACCGGATCGCGCCCCGCCTTGATCGATTAGGGCGTCAGGCGTTCAGATTGGATCGTCACCCCGGACTTGATTGTCCAGGCCGCCATGTCCCCCGGACATGGCTGCGAACCTCCGGGGGAGGTTCGCACCTGGACAATGGGTCCACCTTCTTCAAACACTTGGAAAGCCAAGAAAAGGTGGATGCCGGATCAAGTCCGGCATGACGAGATGGTGCAACCTGATTCCTCGACGCTCTAAGGCTTCGGCGGCACCACCATCGCCTGCTGCGCGGGCGGCAGCTCGGCCAGATGCTTGGCTTTCCACGCCATCGCGCCGTGGACCCGGGTGCGGCCGGAGGGATGGTCGAAGAACAGGGCCTCCTCCAGCGCCGTCGGCTCGATCTTGCGATATTCGGAGAGCTTCATCGCGGTCGAGGCGAAGCCGTCGGGCTCGCGCGCCGCGTCGAGGCCGAAGGCGTCCGCCTGCGCTTCCTGGGTGCGGATCAGCGTGTTGAAGACCGGCGTCGTCACCAGCAGGAACAGCGTGATGATGATCGCGAAGACCGGCACCACCGCCGGGTCGGCGACGCCTTCGACGCCCCATTTTGCGCCCCAGCGGGCGAGGATGCGCGGCGTCGCCCACCACAGGATCAAGGCGACCAGGAAGATCATCGCGGCGAAGGAGAGGAGCAGCCGCCAGATGTGGCCGAGCACGTAATGGCCCATTTCGTGGCCCATCACCGCCTTCACTTCCGCCGGCGTCGAGCGGTTGAGGAGATTGTCGTTCAGGGAGATGCGGATGGTCGGCCCGAGGCCCGAGACGTTGGCCGAGATGCGCTTGGTCTGCTTCGAGGCGTCGAACACGTAGACATTGTCAGCGGGGATGTCGTGGGCCCTCGCCATCGCCAGTATCTCGGTGCGCAGCGTGCCTTCCGGCATCGGCGTGTATTTGTTGAACAGAGGCGAGATGAAGACCGGCGCGATCACCAGCATCAGCGCCAGCATCGCCGTCATCGCCGCCGTGCCCCACAGCCACCAGCTCCGCGGCGCCTTGCGGATCACCGCGAAGATGACGAGCATCATGATCGCCGTGGTGACGAGGCCGATGCCGAGCCCGATCGCCTGCTCGCGCGCCCAGCCGGCGAAGCTCTGGTTCATCAGATCGTACTGCTTCTCGCGCAGGAAGCCGGTGTAGATCGTCCACGGGAGGACGATCAGGCTGCCGATCAGCACGTAGGGGAGCGCGTAGAGGCCGGGCTGGAGCCAACGCCGCTTCGTCACCCGCTCGGCCCAGCGCCGCCACGCCGCCGACCAGCCCAGGCGCAGCATCAGCCAGTGCGAGGCAATGCCGACCAGGGCGGACCACAGGATCAGCCAGTAGCCGCCCTCGAAATAAGCGTCGGATTTGGCCCGCGCCGGGCCCTGCAGCGTGTCGAGATAGGCGCGGGTCGCCGCCTCGACATCGAAATGCGCCGGCGCCGCGTTGGCCGCACCGGCAATGAGATCGATCAGCATGCCCTCTCCCCTCGTTCCGGCCATGGAACCTAGAGTGATCCAAGGCGGCGGCAAGCCCCGTTGCACGCCCCTGCCCCCGCGCCTAAGTCCGCGCCATGCTCGATGCCCAGAACGCCCCCGCTGCCCCGACCGCCATCCGCCGTGAGGATTACCGGCCGCCCGACTGGCTGGTCCCCGACATCGCGCTCGACTTCGACCTCGAGGCGGAGCGCACGCGGGTCCGCTCCCGCCTCGCCGTCCGCCGCAACGGCGCGCACGACCGGCCTTTGGTCCTCGACGCGGAGGGTTTGACCCTGCTCTCCGTAAAGGTGGACGGCGCGCCGGTGGAGGCGGCCTTGCGGGACGGCCGGCTCACAATCCCCGTCTCCGGCGAGGAAGCTCTCGTCGAGACCGAAGTCGAGATCGCGCCGCGCGACAACACCCAGCTGATGGGCCTCTACGAATCGGGCGGGATCCTGTGCACCCAGTGCGAGGCGCAGGGCTTCCGGCGCATCACGCCCTTTCCCGACCGGCCCGACATCCTCAGCCGCTACAGGGTGCGGATGACCGCCGACAAGGCCGCCTATCCGGTCCTGCTGTCGAACGGGGACCCGGTCGCCTCGGGCGAGGCGGAAGGCGGGCGCCACTGGGCCAAATGGAACGACCCCTTCCCCAAGCCCTGCTATCTGTTCGCCCTCGTCGCCGGCGACCTCGTCGCCAATCGCGACAATTTCACCACCCGTTCGGGCCGCGAGGTCGCGCTCGGCATCTGGGTGCGCGACGGCGACCTCGCCAAGACCGGCCACGCGATGGCGGCACTCAAGACGGCGATGAAGTGGGACGAGGAGACCTACGGCCGCGAATACGACCTCGACGTGTTCAACATCGTCGCCGTCGCCGATTTCAATTTCGGCGCGATGGAGAATAAGGGCCTCAACATCTTCAACTCGCGCTACATCCTCGCCGACGCGGACACCGCCACCGACGCCGATTTCGACGCCATCGCCGGGGTCGTCGCGCACGAATATTTCCACAATTGGTCGGGCAACAGGGTGACGTGCCGCGACTGGTTCCAGCTCAGCCTCAAGGAAGGCTTCACGGTCTTTCGCGACCAGCAATTCTCGGCCGACCAGGGCTCCGCCGCGGTCAAGCGGATCGAGGACGTCCGCATGCTCCGCGCCGCCCAATTCCCCGAGGATGGCGGCCCGCTCGCCCATCCGGTGCGGCCGGAAAGCTATATGGAGATCGCCAATTTCTACACGGCGACGGTCTACAACAAGGGCGCCGAGCTGATCCGCATGCTCCACACTCTGCTCGGGGCGGACGGGTTCCGGGCCGGCACCGACCTCTATTTCGGGCGGCACGACGGCGAGGCGGCGACCTGCGAGGATTTCGTCCGCGCGATGGAGGCGGCGAGCGGCGCCGACCTCGCCCATTTCCGCTTGTGGTACAGCCAGGCGGGGACGCCGCGGGTGCGGGCCGAGCTGGAGGGGCGCCGGCTCAGGCTTCGGCAGGATGTGCCGGCGACGCCGGGCCAGCCGGCCAAGCAGCCCATGCCGATCCCACTCGAAATCGCCTTGTTCGGCGAGGACGGCGGCAAGATCGACGAGCGGCTCGTCCTTCTCGACACGGCCGAGGCGGAGGTCGCGCTGCCCGCGCCCGGCCGGCTCTCGATCAACCGCGGCTTCTCGGCGCCGGTGGTGGTCGAGACCAACCGCGCCGCGGCCGACCTCGCTTTCCTCTCCGCCCACGACGACGATCCGTTCGCCCGCTACGAAGCGACGCAGCAATTGATGCTCGACACCCTCATCGCCGCCATCGCCGGCCGGCCCGACCATGAGGCGGTCGTCGAGGCGGTCCGCAAGACGCTGGCGAGCGAAACGCTCGATCCGGCCTTCGTCGCGGAGGCGGTGCTGCTGCCGACCGAGAGCTTCGTCGGCGACCATATGGAACGAGTCGATCCCGAAGCGATCCACGCCGCCCGCGAGGCTTTGCGCGCCGAGCTCGGCCGCACGCTCGAAGAGGCGTGGCGGGGCGCCTATGCCGCCAACCGCGCCAACCGCTACGAATATTCGCCCGCCGCCAAGGGCGCGCGGCGGCTGCGCACGGTCGCGCTCAACTATCTGATGGCGGCGGGGGCCGCCGACGCCCCGGCGCTGGCCGAGGCACAGTTCGCCGAGGCGGACAACATGACCGACCGGCTGGGCGCGCTCGCCGCCTTGGCCAATTCCGACACGCCCGAGCGCCAGGGCGCCCTCGCCCGCTTCTACGAACGCTACCGCGACGACGCCTTGGTCCTCGACAAATGGTTCACCGTGCAGGCGACTTCGGCCCGTGACGACGCGCTCGACGAGGTGGACAGGCTGGCCCGGCACGGCGACTTCACCCTCGCCAACCCGAACCGGATGCGCGCCTTGGTCGGCGCCTTCGCCTCCAACCAGCGCGCCTTCCACGACGCCTCGGGCCGCGGCTACCGCTTCCTCGCCGATATGATCCTCGCGGTCGACAAGCTCAATCCGCAAACCGCCGCGCGCCTGGTCCCCCCGCTCGGCCGCTGGCGCCGCTTCGACGAAGCGCGCCAGGCGCTGATGCGCGCCGAGCTGGAGCGGATCGTCGCGGCGCCGGGCCTGTCGAAGGACGTCATGGAGCAGGCGTCGAAGAGCCTGGGCTGACGTCGCTCTTCGCGGGAGCGAGGCTCGTCAGCCGACCCAGTCGGCGACTTGCCCGGCGACCTGGTTCGAGGCCTGGTTGAGGGCCTGCGCCACCGCCAAGCCGTTCGCCGGCGCGGCGACGCGGGCTTCGAAGCGGTTGGTGGTCACCGCCTGCTGGGGACGCGCGAGATTCGCCTCGAACAGCACGACGGCCTCACCGCGGGCGGGATCGTAGCCGAACTGGAGCAATTGCCCGCCGAGCACCACGCCCTGCACCTGGGTATAGACCGAGGGATCGACCACCACCCAGCCCGAGCGGGCCGCCATCGTCTCCGAGAGGAGCTGGCGGAACAGCTCGTTGGGCTTGTCCGCCCACTGGCCGTCCTTGAGATATTCGACGGTGGTGGGGCCGACATAGACCGCCACCCGGTTGTTGCTGATCGCGTGGGGGATGGCCGGCGAGGTGACGGTGATGAGGTGGCCCTGCGTCCCGGTGCGCGGCTGGGCGAGCGGGGGCGGGGTGGCGGCGCTGAGCGTCAGCAGCTGGGGCGGAGCCTTGGCGCCGCCCAGGCAGCCGGCGAGCGGCAGGCAGGCGGCGGCAAGCCAGATCGTCATCCTCTTCATCACCTGGCCTTTCCGGGCTTGTAGTCGGGCAGCTTCTCGCCGCCGATGACGCCGCCGACGCCCTGCGAGTCGAGCCGCTCGGTGATCGAGCGCAGCGACTGGCTGGTCGAGCGCAGGTCGCGGACGAGCTGGCCGACTTCGGGCAGGGTGCGGGTCGAGAAGGTCTCGACGCCGGGCTGGGCGGCGCTCATCAATTTGTCCAGCTTGTCCATGCTCTGCTGCGCGGATTGGACCGTGCGCCTGAGGTCGGCGACCAGCGGCCGGCCGTTCTTGTCGAGCAGATCGTTGGTGGTGTCGGCGAGGCGCCCGAACCGGTCCGCGGCGTCGCCCGCCTGGCGGATGGCGATGCGCGCGTCGGCCATCGTCGCGGCGATCTCGTCGGACCGCAAAGCGAGATTCTTGGAGATGACCTGGACGTTGGCAAGAATCGCCGCGATCGAGTTCTGGTTGCGGTCCGACAGCAATTCGGTGAGGCGCTCGGTCAGCGTCGAGACGCGCTCGATCAGCTCCGGGGCGCTGTTGAGCAGCGCGCCGATGCCGGTCGCCTTGGTCGGGATCACCGGCACGTCATAGGGGCAGACCGACTTGGCCTGCTCGGACGGGCAGGCGATCTCGCGCGCGGGGGCGCGGCCCTTGGCGCGATCGGGCGGGTCGAGCTGGATCTGCGAGACGCCGGTGAAGCCGACGCCCTTGATGCCGGCGGTGGTGCCGATCAGGATCGGCGTGTCGTGGTTGACGCTGATCCGGACGCGGACGAATTCGGGCGTCTGCGGCTCGAGGTTGATCGAATCGACCTGGCCGACGGGCACGCCCGAGAAGGTGACCGACGAGCCGTTGGCGAGGCCGTCGACGGCGGTTTTGAAGAAGATGTCGTATTTCTTGTCTTCCTTGCCGCCGGACTGGCTCAGCCAGATGATGAAGCCGAGCAGGGCGATCATCATGGCGAGGACGACGCCGCCGACGAGGATATGGTTCGACCGGGTTTCCATCAGCGATCAGTCTCCCCCTCGGCGGCCGCTTCGGCGCGCGCTTCCTCCGCCTCGACGGCCTCCTCCGCCGCCCGCCCGCGCGGCCCGCGGAAATATTCCTGAATCCATGGGTGGTCCAAAGCCAATAATTCCGGAATCGTTCCAACCGCCACGACCTTGCGGTCGGAGAGGACCGCGACACGGTCGCAGATCGTCCAGAGCGTGTCGAGATCGTGCGTGATCAGAAAGACGGTGAGGCCGAGCCGGTCGCGCAGCTCGACGACGAGCTGGTCGAAGGCGGCGGCGCCGATCGGGTCGAGGCCGGCGGTGGGCTCGTCGAGGAACAGCAATTCGGGATCGAGCGCCAGCGCCCGGGCGATGCCGGCGCGCTTCTTCATGCCGCCCGACAGCTCGGCGGGATATTTGGGCCCGGCATCCGGCGGCAGCCCGACCATGACGATCTTGTAGGCGGCGATCTCGTCGAGCAGCTTCTCGGACAGGCGCGGGTAGAATTCGCGCAGCGGCACCTGGACGTTCTCGGCGACGGTCAGCGTCGAGAACAAGGCCGCGCCCTGGAACAGCACGCCCCAGCGCTTGCGCACCCCCTGGAGCTCCGACTCGCGCGCCCGCAGCATCGCCACGTCGAACACCGCGACGTCGCCCTCGTCGGGGCGTTGCAGGCCGATGATCGAGCGCATCAGCACCGACTTGCCGGTGCCCGAGCCCCCCACCACGCCCAATATCTCGCCGCGCTTCACCTCGAGGTCGAGCCCCTCGTGGATGAGCTGCTCGCCGAAGCTGTTCCTCAGCCCGTGCACGGCGATGACGATGTCGTCCTCGGCAGCCTCGCTCACACCCACCCCACCGAGGTAAAGAAGACGGCGAAGAAGGCGTCGAGGACGATCACCATGAAGATGCCCTGGACGACCGCAGTCGTGGTCCTGAGGCCGACTTCCTCGGCGTCGGCTTCCACCTGCATGCCTTGGAAGCAGCCCGTCATGGCGATGATGAAGCCGAAGAAGGGCGCCTTGACCAGCAATTGCCACAGGTCGGTCATCGGGATGATCTCCCGCGTGCGCTGGACGAAGGTGATCGGCGGGATGTCGAGGCCGACCCAGCAGAAGATGCCGCCCCCGATGATCGAGACGATCGCCGCGTAGAAAGCGAGCAAAGGCATCATCATCACCGTGGCGAAGACGCGGGGGAGGACCAGAGCCTCCATCGGCGAGACGCCGATCGTCCGCATCGCCGCCACTTCCTCGGCAAGCTTCATCGAGCCCAGCTGCGCCGCGAACGAGGAACCCGACCGGCCGGCGACCATGATCGCCGTCATCAGCACGCCCAGTTCCTTGACCGAGGAGCGCCCGATCAGGTTGATCGTATAGACTTCCGCGCCGAACTGGCGGAGCTGCACGGCGCCCTGCTGGGCGATGACGATGCCGACCAGGAAGCTCATCAGGCCGATGATGCCGAAGGCGTGCACGCCGACCACCTCGAAACGCTGCACGACGGCGTTGACCCGGAAGCGACGCGGCTGGCGCGCCACCTGGAGGAGCGAGATCAACATCTCGCCGTAAAAGGCCAGGAGGCCGAGCATGGTCTGGCCGGCGGCGATGGTCGCGGTGCCGAGCTCGTTGAGCACGCGGCCGAACGCGGGCGGCGGATCCGGACGGACCTTGACCGGCTGGTCCGCCGCCTCGACCTGGCGGAGCAGAACCTCGACGCCGTTCTTGGCGCCGACAATCTCGCCCTCGCGCTGCACCGCGGTGCGGTGGACGAGCCAGGCGCCGATCGTGTCCATCCGCTCGACGTCCGAGACGTCGAGGACGAAGCCCTTCCCCTTCAGCCGGTCGAGCCGGGTCGGCAGCACGCCGAGCCGCGACAAGACGAGATCGCCCTGGAAACGCAGCACGCGGCGGCCATCCTCGACGCTCTCGCTATACCTCGCGACGCTGCTCATCCGCGGGACATGCTTCAATTCATCCCGGGGGGCAAGCTGGACAGCGCCGGCTCCCGGTGCTTTGCGGCTGCCATGCGGACCGAGCTCGCCATTTACGACATGGACCGGACGATCACCCGGCGGGCCACCTACACGCCTTTCCTGCTCCACGCTGCGCGCCGGCTGGCGCCGTGGCGGCTGGCGCTGCTTCCGGTGGCGGGCCTGCTGACGCTGTCCTACCTGCTCCGGCTCGTCGACCGGGCGAAGCTCAAGGAGCTGAACTATCGCCTGCTGATCGGCCGCGGCATAGCGCCGGAGCGGCTGGAGCCGGTGGTCGAAAGCTTCGCCGAGGCGACGCTGAGAACGAACGTCCTTCCCGGTGCGCGGAACAGGATCGCCGCCGATCGCGCGGCGGGGCGCCGCCTCGTCATGGCGACGGCCTCCTACGCGCTCTACGCCGGCGCGATCGGGCGCAGGCTCGGCTTCGACGACGTCATAGCGACGCGGACGGGGGTCGACGCGCGCGGCCGGGCGGTGGCGCGGATCGACGGCGCCAATTGCTACGGCCTCGCCAAGCGCGACATGGTCGAGGCCTGGCTGCAAAACCAGGGCCTCGACCGCGAGGCCGTCCACGTCCGCTTCTATTCCGACCACATCTCCGACGCGCCGATGCACCGCTGGGCCGACGAGGCCGTGGCGGCGAACGCGGACGCGCGTCTGGTGCGGCTGGCGAAAGCGCAGGGCTGGGAAGTGGTCAGCTGGCGGGGGAAATAGTGCCTCTCCACGCTACGCGTGGGGAGGGGGACCACCCGAAGGGTGGTGGAGGGGTAATTGCCAGGGACTACGCCAGCTACCCCTCCACCACCACTATGTGGTGGTCCCCCTCCCCAATGGCCGATGGGGAGGCACTTCCCGCTACACCGCCGCCAGCGCCTGCTCGCAATCGGCGATGAGGTCGTCGGCGTCCTCGACGCCGATCGAGATGCGCACCAGATTGTCGGTGATGCCGAGCGCCTGCTTGCGCGCGTCGGGAACCGAAAGATGCGTCATCGCCGCCGGCGCGCTGGCCAGCGTCTCGGTGCCCCCGAGGCTGACGGCGAGATGGGCGATCTTCAGCGCGTCGAGGAAAGCGAAGGCCTCGCGCTCCCCGCCTTTCAGATAGAGCGAGAAGGTCGATCCGGCGCCGGTGCAGTGGCGCCGGTAGATGTCGGCCTGGCGCGAGCCCGGCTCGAGGAAACCGAGATAGCCGACGCTCTCGACCTTGGGATGGCCGCGGAAGAAGTCGCAGACCTTCTCCGCATTCTCCCCGGCCTTGTTCATCCTCAGCTCGAGCGTCTCGAGGCTGCGCAGCAGCATCCAGGCGGTGTTGGGGTCGGTGATGGTGCCGATCGTGTTGCGCATCATCCGGATCGGGTCGATCAGCGCCTTGGCGCCGACGACGCCGCCCGCAACCAGGTCCGAATGGCCGCCGGCATATTTGGTCAGCGAGTAGATGGAGAGGTCGGCGCCATGCTCGAGCGGCTTCGACCAGAGCGGGCCGAGGAAGGTGTTGTCGATCGCGATCGGCGGACGCTCTCCTTCGTCGAACAAAGCGTCGCGCGCCGCCGCCACCGCCTCGACGTCGACGAGGGCGTTGGTCGGGTTGGCGGGGCTTTCAAGGTAGATGAGCGGCACGCGGCCCTTCGCCTTGGCCTCGCCGAGCACCGCCTCGATCTCCCCCCGCTCGGCCCCCGCCGGGAAATCGAGCCAGGAGACGCCGAAGCGGCCGAGGATGCGGGCGATCAAGGTTTCGGTCGCGGCGTAGAGCGGGCCCGAATGGACGATGACGTCGCCCGGCTGGACGAAGGTGAGGAGCAGGGTGGCGATCGCCGACATGCCCGAGGAGAACGTCAGCGCTTCCTCGGCCGCTTCCCAGACGCTCAGCCGGTCCTCCAATATCTCCTGGTTGGGGCCGTTGAAGCGGGAGTAAACGAGGCCCTCGGCGCCGCCGGGCCGCTTGCCGGTCACCCCTTCGAAGTGGCGCTTGCCGGCCGCGGCATTCTCGAAGACGAAGGTGGAGGTGAGGAAGATGGGCGGCTTCAGCGAGCCTTCGGACAGTGCCGGGTCGAAGCCGTGGCCCATCATCAGGGTCGCCGGCTTCAGCCGCCGGCCGCCAATCTCCAGTGAGGACGCCTTGGGGCGGCGGCGCGGAGTGGCGCCGGAAAGGTCGGATTCGTCTTCATTCATGGGATGTCTCCTTCGCGAGTCGCTCGTGTGCGCGGAGACCGGGCCTGCCGTCAGACAGGCCCACCGGCCGCTCGCGCCAGGAGCGGCCCGGAGGGGTGAGGTCCGTTGCCCGCGCGCTCCCTAGCCCAAGCGCGGGGCGGATCGCTAGCCCTCCGCGTCCGCGAAGCGCCGGGGAGGGATCAGGGCAGGGCGATCAGTGAAATCTGCCGGCCGTAATCGGCCTCGCCCAGGTGGGTGGCGCGGCGGTAGCTGAAGAAGCGGTGGGGCTGCGTGTAGGTGTCCTCGCCGAGCGCCTCGACGCGGGCGAGGCCGGCGGCGGCGAGGCGGGAGACGACATAGCCTTCGAGGTCGAAGCGGCGGCGATCGGGGGCGGCGGCGCTGGAGAAGAAGAGCTCGTTCCCGGGGTCCGCCGCCGCGAAGCGGCGCAGGAAAGCCTCGTCCACTTCATAGGAACGGCGGGCGATGCAGGGGCCGACCGCCGCCGCGATGCGCGTGCGCTCGGCGCCCAATCCCTCCATCGCCGCGACAATCGCCTCGACGACGCCGCCGAGCGCGCCTTTCCAGCCGGCATGGGCCGCGCCGACGACGCCCGCCGCCGGATCGGCGAACAGGATCGGCGCGCAGTCTGCGGTGAGGATGCCGAGGACCAGGCCGGGCCGGTCGGTCGCCATCGCGTCGGCGTGCGGCCGGGCGTCATCGGGCCAGGGGACGGCGACCGCGCGGGCGTCGGCGGAATGGACCTGGTGGACCGTGACGAGCGCCGCCCCCGGCGCCACCGCCTCCACCGCGCGCCGCCGGTTCTCGGCGATCGCCTCCCGCTCGTCGCTCGAGCCTAGCCCCACGTTGAGCCCCGAGCAGATCCCGCCCGAGACCCCGCCGCGCCGGCCGAGGAAGCCGTGGCGCGCGCCCGCGAGCGCCGCCGCCTTCAGCACCTCGACGCTCATGCGAGGCTCGCTCGCCATATCTCGTCCTCGTCCGCTTGCTCGCCTACCATGAAGGCGTAGGGCTTCACATAAGCGAAGCCGTAGCGCCGGTAGAAGGCCTTGGCCCGCGCGTTGCCGCTCCACACCGAGAGATAGAGCGTTTCGGCGCCGCGTGCCCGTGCCTCGGCGATCACCCAGTCCATCAGCGCGCGGGCGATGCCATGGCCGTGGAAGGCGGCCGGCAAATAGAGCTGGCGCAGCTCGGCGGCGGGCCCGTCCGGCTCGACCGGCAGGCCGACCGGACCGAGCTTGGCGAAGCCCGCCGGCACGCCGTCGGCGAAGGCGAGACGGAAGGCGAGCGCGGGGTCGGCAAGCTCGGCGCGCCAGGCGTCGAGCGTGAACTGGCCGAGGAAAGCCGCGAGGTCTTGGGGGCGGTAGAGATAGGCGAACGTCTCGACGAAGCTGCGCTCGAACAGATCGGCGATCGTGGCCGCGTCGGCTGGGGTGGGGGGCCGGTAGCGGATCATGCGAAGCCCGCCGGATCGGGCCAGGCGGGCGCCACGAAGGCCATGACCTTGAACAACGCCCCCATCGCTGCGGGCGAGACGAGCCGGTCGCGGGCCGCCTCCAGCTCGGCGCGCCGCTCGGGCGAGCGGGCGGCGAGCGCTTGCGTGCGGGCGTCGATCCCCAGCGCCCGGAGCCAGTTGCCCTGCGCGACGGGCCCGAGCACGCGAACGCCTTCGGCTCGCCCCGCGGCGGCGAGGGCTTCGAAATCGACATGGACGGTGAGGTCGCATTCTCCCGGCGCTTCCCACGGATCGGCATAAGAATGACCGCGCACGGCCTGGAACGTCTCGCCGGGCGACGAGCGCGCATGGCCATAGTCGATCAGCAGCGCCGCCCCGCCATGCGCGGCGAGATGGCGGGCGACCCGGCGAGCGATGTCGGTCGCGGTCGGCGACAGCTCGAAGACCGACCCCGGCGCGGCGTCGCGAAGACGCTCCGGGACGAGGCCGGAGGGAATAAGCGGCCCCGTCTCAGGCACGAAGCGCCCGTCCTCCAGCGCCACCCGCCGCTCGCGCCAGCCGTCCGGCGCCGCGACGAGCTGGCGGGCCGGGAGCGCGTCGAAGAATTCGTTGGCGACGAGAAGCCAGGGGCCAGGCGGGATCGTGCCGGCATCCTCGTGCCAAATCGCGTCCGGCACCCGACGCGCCTGCGCCGCGCGCAGCAATGGGCTGGTCTCGACGAAATGGACGGGAGGCGCGAGGCCCGCGGCGCGCATCGCCCGCAGCGCGTCGGCGGCGAGCGTGCCGCGGCCCGGACCGAGCTCGACATAGAAGGCGCCGTCGGGCCGCCCGGCGCGATCCCAGGCGTCGGCGAGGCAGAGGCCGGCCAGCTCGCCGAAGACCTGGCCGATCTCGGGCGCGGTGACGAAGTCGCCGGCCGCGCCGAACGGGTCGCGGGTCGCGTAATAATAAGCGTTGGCGAGCGCCATATAGTCGCAGACCGCGATCGGGCCGTTCGCCTCGATCAGCCGCGCCAGCCGCTCCGCCGCGCGGCCGGGCTCAGGCAACACTCTCGGTGCCGGCGACCGGCTCCACGCGCCGGCGGCGGCGCTTGGCCGTGGCGATGAGGTAGAGGCCCCCGGCGACCATCGGCAGCGACAGCCACTGGCCCATGTGGAGATGCGTCATCTCGGCGAAATGGCGCAGCTGGTCGTCGGGCTCGCGGTAGAATTCGACGAAGATGCGGCTGAGGCCGTAGCCGGTGAGGAACAGGCCGACGAGCTTGCCCGGCTGGTAGCGCGCGTCGGTCTTCCAGAAGGCCCAGGCGAGGATCGCGAGCAGGACGAGGCCTTCGAGCACGGCTTCGTAGATCTGGCTGGGATGGCGGGGCAGCGGCCCGCCGGTCGGGAAGACGACGCCCCAGGCGGCGGCGGTCGGCCGTCCCCACAATTCCCCGTTCACGAAATTGGCGAGCCGGCCGAAGAACAGGCCGAACGGCGCGCAGCAGGCGACGTAATCGTGGATGCGCAGCCAATCGAGTCCGTTCTTGCGGGCGAGGTAGAGGATGCCCAGCGTCGTGCCGATCAC
The DNA here is from genome assembly GCA_045811445.1 of Allosphingosinicella sp. Classification (GTDB taxonomy): domain Bacteria; phylum Pseudomonadota; class Alphaproteobacteria; order Sphingomonadales; family Sphingomonadaceae; genus Allosphingosinicella. Next base: position 14,293 of record JBJMTY010000343.1, read on the forward strand.
GCCGCCGTGGAACGACATGCCGCCGTCCCACAATTTCACGATCTCGAACGGGTGCGTGAAATAGTAATCGGGCCGGTAGAACAGCACGTAGCCGAGCCGGCCGCCGAGGATGATGCCGAGCGTCGCGTAGAAGACGAGGTCGTCGGCGTGGCGCCGCGCCATCGGCGCGCCGGGCCGGTCGAGCAATTTCAGGAGATACCACCAGCCGACCAGGATGCCCGCCAGGTAAGCGAGCGAATACCAGCGGATGGTGACGAACCCCCAGTGGATCAGCACCGGGTCGAGCCCGAATGGGCCGCGCACCGGCAGCCGCTCGGCGGCGAGGAGCAGATAATCGTATGCGGCGTGTATCAAGGCTTCCCCCTCGCGCGAGAGGCCCTAATAGAAAGGGAGGAGCGCAAGGGGAAGGGAGAGGCGATGCCGACCGAGCTGGACCGGAAATATGATTCCGAGCTGGCGACGGTCACCGGGCCCGAGGGACGCATCCAGATCGGCCGCGACGATCAAGGCCGCGCCATCGTCACCAACCTTCCCGCCACCCTGCCCGGCCTGTTCGACGCCTTCTGCATGCTGCACGGCGCGACCGAGAGCGTGGTCGCGGACGGCGAGCGGCTGACCTTCGCCGCACTCAGCGACGCGGCGACGCGCGCCGCCCGCGCGCTCGCCGGCGGCTGGGGCGTGGGCAAGGGCGACCGGGTGGCGATCGCGATGCGCAACGCGCCGACCTGGATCGTCCTCTACATGGCGGTGCTGAAGGCGGGCGGGATCGCGACCCTGGTCAACGGCTGGTGGCAAGCCGACGAGCTCGCCCACGGCCTGTCGCTGACCTCGCCCTGCCTCGTTTTGTGCGACGCGCCGCGCGCCGCCCGGCTCGAGGCGACGGGGCTCGACATCCCGTCGCTCACCTTGCCGGTCGAGAAGGGACTGGACGAGGCGCTGGCGCCGCTGCTGGCGCGCGGCGGCGCGGAGGCCGAGCTGCCCGAAATCCTGCCCGAGGACGACGCGACCATCCTCTTCACCTCGGGCTCGACCGGCCTGTCGAAGGGCGCGCTCTCGACCCACCGGGCGGTCACCACCGGCGTCTACGCCTACACGATCAGCCTGCTCGCCTTGCTCGGCATCCTGGAGCATGAGGGCCGGCCGCCGGCCAACCCGCCCAAGACCCTCGTCAACGTCCCCCTGTTCCACGTCACCGGCGAAGTGCCGGTGCTGCTCAACAGCTTCGTCATCGGCCGCACCATGGTGCTGATGGCGAAATGGGACCCAGGCGAGGCGCTGCGCCTGATCGAGCGCGAGAAGATCACCTATTTCGTCGGGGTGCCGACGATGAGCCTCGAGATGATGCAGCATCCCGACCGCGACAAATACGACCTCTCGTCGCTGACCGACATCGCCGCGGGCGGGGCGGCGCGGCCGGTGGCGCACGTCAAAAGGCTGCAGCAAAGCTTTCGCGGCGCGCAGCCGGCGCTCGGCTACGGCCTCACCGAGACCAATGCGGTCGGCTGCGGCAATTTCTGGCAGAATTACGCCGACAAGCCCGCCTCGACCGGCCGGCCCCACCGGCCGATCGTCGAGATCGCCATCCTCGGCGAGGGCGACCGGCACCTGCCGCCCGGCGAGCGCGGCGAAATCGCGATCCGCTCGGCCGCCAACATCCGCGCCTATTGGAACGACCCGGAATCCACCGCCGCCGCCTTTACCGCCGACGGCTATTTGAAGACCGGCGACGTCGGCTATGTCGACGCGGACGATTATCTGTTCATCGTCGACCGCAAGAAGGACATCATCATCCGCGGCGGCGAGAATATCAGCTGCCAGGAAGTCGAGGCGGCGATCTACGCCCATGACGCGGTGTCGGAAGCGTCGGTGTTCGGCGTTCCGGACGAGCGGCTGGGCGAGGTGCCGGCCGCGGTCGTCTATTCGGAGGACGATCCGGCCCTCACCGCGGAGGAAATCCGCGATTTCCTCGCCGGGCGCATCGCCCAGTACAAGATACCGGTCTACATCTGGGTGCACCGCGAGCCGCTGCCCAAGCTCGGCACCGGCAAGATCGACAAGATCGCGCTGCGCGACCGCTATCGCGACGAGCTGGCGGCGGCCTAGCCTCTGCGGCCCCCGCTTGGACTTGCTAGGCCAGGCGGCCGCTGAGGCTCACCACCTGGTCCGAGCGGCGGGCGAGCTCGGCGAGGTTGAGGCGCCGCGCCTCCGCTTCGTAATGGCCGGCGAGCTGGGCGAGGCCACGCCGCGCCGAATCGTCGCCGGCCTCCCGGGCAGCCTGGCGGCAGGCTTGGGCCTGGCGGTGAAGAAAACCGATTTCGTCCATCTTGCTCTCCGGAATGGAGGGCGCCCTCCGACCCACGCAAACGGACTGATGCAGATCAGGTTCCGGCTTGTTTCCTTTTCGCAACATAAACGCGCCGGAATTGATCCAAATCAGCTTGGGGGCGTTCGGGCCTCATGGTCCGCGCGGTGGCAGAGCTGCTCATCGGCCTCGTCATCGCCGGGGCGACGCTGCGCGACGTGTTCGACACGGTGGTGGTGCCGGGCGGAAGCCACGCGACCCTGCACGCCGCGCGCCGCTTGGTCTTCGTGCTGCTGCCGGTGTGGAAGAAGGTGCGCGGGCGCGAACGCGGCCTCTCCACTCTGTTCGCCCCGTTCGTCCTGGTCGCCGCCTTCGCCTTGTGGATGCTGCTTCTCGCCATCGGCTTCGGGCTGATGGTCCACGCCGTGGGAACCCAATTCTCGCCGCCGGTCGCGAGCTACGGCGATTCGATCTTCACCGCCGGCTCGGCGCTCGTCACGATCGGCGAAGGCAGCAGCCGCGCCGGCGGCGTCGCGCGCTGGGTGATCCTCGCCGCGGGCTTTTGCGGCCTCGCGGTGATGACCATGGCGGTGACCTATCTGCTCGAGGTGCAGTCCAGCATCTCTCGGCGCGACCGGGGCATATTGAAGCTCGCCACCTCCGCCGGCGACCCGCCCTCGGCGCTGGGGCTGCTCGAAAAATATGCCGCGATCGGCGCGCGGGGCGAGCTGGGCCATGTGTTGCGGGACGGCCGCGACTGGTGCGCGACCGTGCTGCAGAGCCACGCCTCGCATCCCTCGCTCATCTATTTCCGCACGATCGGCACCGGCTCGGGCTGGCCCGCCGCGCTCGGCGCCCTGCTCGACCTCGCTTTGATCGTCGAGCGCTGGATCGATGCCGAGGAATTGCGCGGCCTCGCCGTCCTGTTGCGCGAGGACGGCCGCAAGATGTCCGAGGCGCTCGGCTCGCTGATCGGCCTCGAGCCCTGCGCGGCAAGGCCCGGCGAAGCGGAGACGCAAGGCCTGGACCGCCGCCTCGCCGCCGCCGGCTATCCGCGGCGGGCCGGGTTCGACGGGCCCGCTTTCGCCCGCGAGCGGGCCGCGCACGACGCCTGGATCGAAGCGCTCGCCGCCCATCTCGGCCGCTCCCCCGCGCCCTTGCTCCCGGCGGAGGCCTGAGGCTCCAAAGGCGGATGAACCGGAACGGAAAAGGGCGCCCGGTCGCCCGGACGCCCTTCCCGAATCAACGAAGCAGGGAGTGCTTCGAGTGCAAAGATTACACCCGCATCGCCCCGGCGCAAGACTAAACTCGATCAGTTTTGGCACGCTTTGCCGCAGGCGATCTCAGGTGCCGGCCGCATGGTCGCGCATGCGCCGTTCCGCCTCCTCGGCCGAGACGTCCTCGACATGCGTCGCCAGCGTCCAGCGATGGCCGAACGGGTCGAGCAGGCTCCCCGCCCGGTCGCCGTAGAACTGGTCCGCGACCGGCCTTTCCTCGGTCCCGCCGGCCGCGAGCGCCCGCGCGAAGGCGGCGTCGACGTCCTCGACGAAGATGCGGAAGCTCGCCGTCGGGCCGCCGCGCGTCTTCGGCCCCGCCACGCCGAATTCCGGCCATTCGTCGGAGAGCATGACGAGGCTGTCGCCGATCCGGATTTCGGCGTGGGCGACCCGGCCCGCATGGTCGAGCCGCATCGTCTGGGTCGCGCCGAACGCGGCCTCGTAGAAGCGAATCGCCGCCGCCGCGTCGTCGACCGCGATGTAGGGCGTAACGCTGTGATATCCTTCCGGTATCGCCTTGACTGGCATGTCGCCTCTCCCGATTTCTACCGAACAAAGCCAGAACGAATATAACAGGATCGCGGCCTTCGACAAAGCCCCTTCTATCCCCTAGAGGGCCGCCATGACGCGCGCGATCACGCCCGACATCGTCGCCGAGCACGGCCTTTCCCCCGAAGAATATAAGCGCGTCCTCCACGCCATGGGACGCGAGCCGAACTTGACCGAGCTCGGCATCTTCTCGGTCATGTGGTCCGAGCATTGCTCGTACAAATCGTCGCGCGTCCACCTGAGGAAGCTCCCCACCAAGGCGCCGTGGGTGATTTGCGGGCCGGGCGAGAATGCCGGAGTGATCGACATCGGCGACGGCCTCGCGGCGATCTTCAAGATGGAGAGCCACAACCACCCCTCCTACATCGAGCCCTACCAGGGCGCGGCGACGGGCGTCGGCGGCATATTGCGCGACGTCTTCACGATGGGCGCGCGGCCCGTGGCCAATTTGAACGCGCTGCGCTTCGGCCGGCCCGACCATCCCCGCACGCGCCACCTCGTCGCCGGGGTGGTCGCGGGGATCGGCGGCTACGGCAATTGCGTCGGCGTGCCGACGGTGGGCGGCGAAGTGAATTTCGACGCCGCCTATGACGGCAACATCCTCGTCAACGCGATGACCGTCGGCATCGCCCGGACCGACAGGATCTTCTATTCGGCGGCGTCCGGGGTCGGCAATCCGATCGTCTACGTGGGCTCCAAGACCGGCCGCGACGGCATCCACGGCGCCACCATGGCGAGCGCCGACTTCGCCCAGGACAGCGAGGAGAAGCGCCCGACGGTCCAGGTCGGCGACCCGTTCACCGAGAAGCTGCTGATCGAGGCGTGCCTCGAGCTGATGGCCTCCGACTCGATCGTCGCCATCCAGGACATGGGCGCGGCGGGGCTCACCTCGTCCAGCGTCGAGATGGCGTCGAAGGGCGGGGTGGGCATCGAGCTGGACATGAATGCCGTGCCCTGCCGCGAGGAAGGGATGACGCCCTACGAGATGATGCTGTCGGAGAGCCAGGAGCGGATGCTGATGGTGCTCAAGCCCGGCCGCGAGGCCGAGGCGGAAGCCATCTTCCGCAAGTGGGAGCTCGACTTCGCGGTGATCGGCACGGTCACCGACACGGGCCATATGGTGCTGACGTGGAACGGCGAGGTCGCCGCCGACATCCCGCTCGCGCCGCTCGCCGACGAGGCGCCCTGCTACGAGCGGCCATGGGTGGAGACGCCGAAGCCGGCGCCGCTCGCCGACCTTCCCGAGAGCAGCGACATCGCCGCCGATTTGCTGAAGTTGATGGCCTCGCCGGACCTCGCCAGCCGCCGCTGGATCTGGGAGCAATACGACCAGAAGGTGGGCGGCGACACGGTCCAGCCGCCGGGCGGAGACGCGGCCGTGGTGCGCGTTCACGGCACCGACAAGGCCCTCGCCATCACCACCGACGTGACGCCGCGCTACTGCTACGCCGACCCCTATGAGGGCGGCAAGCAGGCGATCGCCGAAGCGTATCGCAACCTCTGCGCGGTCGGCGCCACGCCGCTCGCCGCCACCGACTGCCTCAATTTCGGCAACCCCCAGCGGCCCGAGATCATGGGCCAGCTGGTCGGCTGCATCGAGGGCATGGCCGAAGCCTGCCGCGCCTTGGACTTCCCCATCGTGAGCGGCAACGTCAGCCTCTACAACGAGACCAAGAAAGAGGACGGCACCGGCAGCGCCATCCTGCCGACGCCGGCGATCGGCGGGGTGGGGCTGATCGAGGACTGGCGCAAGGCCGCGACCATCGGATTCAAGGGCGATGGGCATCATCTATGGCTCATCGGCGCCCGGGCCCGAGGTCGCCATCTGGGACAATCGCTCTGGTTGCGCGAGGTCGCCGGACGCCGGGACGGGCCGCCGCCGCCCATCGACCTCGCAGCGGAACGCCGCGCCGGGGAGCTCGTCAGGTCGGCAATAGCGGACGGCCTGGTCACGGCGGTTCACGATGTTTCCGACGGAGGGCTGTTGGTGACGGTCGCCGAAATGGCGCTGGCCGGCGGAATGGGCGCTTTGATCGATCCCGAATGGGCTGCGGACGCCCCGCTTCAGGTCCAGATGTTTGGCGAGGATCAGGGCCGCTACGTCGTCGAAGTCGCCAAGGGCGACGACCACCGCCTGCCGGACCGTGCCCGCGATTCGGGCGTGGATTGCACCTGGCTCGGTTTTGCGGGTGGCGAAAATATCGGGGTCGGGGACGGAGTGATCAATCTCGCGGTCGTTCCCCTCGCCGATCTCCGCCGAGCGCACGAGGGCTTTTTCCCGGGGCTGATGGACGGCGAGCCGGCGGTGGCGTGATGCGTTGAGACGTGCATCAAACTATGCTAGTTTTGATGCATGCGGACCACGATCACACTGGACGACGCGCTCGTCGCGGATTTGCGTGAGCAGCTCGGCATTCAGGAGACGAGTGCCCTCGTCAGGCGGGCGCTGGTCGAGATGCGCCAGCGCCTTGCGGCCGAGAGGCTGATCGCACTCGGTGGAACAGACCCCGACGCTTGGGCAGCGCCCCGCCGCCGGCCGCCGCGGTTCGTCAACGAAGACTGATGCCGGATGCGTCGATCATCGCAGACAGTTCGATCTGGATCGATCATTTCAACAACGGGGACGCCGATTTTGCGCCGCTGCTGAGGCGACGCCGGATCGTGCTGCATCCGATGATCGTCGGCGAGATCGCCCTCGGCTCGATCGCCCACCGGCAGCGGGTGCTCCAAGAGCTCCAGAAGCTGCCGCAGGCGAAGCCGGCATCGCACGCGGAGGTGATGGCGATGATTGAGTGGCTCGGGCTGTTCAACAGCGGGCTTGGCTATGTGGACGCCCACCTGCTCGCCGCGACACAGCAGCTGCCGAAAGGGCTGCTCTGGACGCGAGACAAACGCCTGCATGCGCAGGCGGTGCGGCTCGGCGTGGCCTTCGCATTGTGACCGCCGGGCATCCAGGCGAGGACTGCCCCCGGCCATCCTCAGTCAAGCCGGAGGCTTGACGTGCCGGGATACTCAGGGACGCCGCTGGCGAGGAAGCTGTCGCTGAAGGACGGCATGCGGGCGCGGTTCGAGGCGATGCCGGGCAGCGTGCGCGCCGAGATAGACAGCGCCGGCCTCGCTTTCGCCCCGGCCGAGGAGGGCATCGACGCCGCGCACATCTTCATCACCGGGCGGGCCGAGCTTCGCGGTTCGCTGGGCCGCCTGCTGCCCCTGCTCGCCCGCGACGCCAGATTTGGGTCTCCTGGCCGAAGAAGGCGGCCAAGATGCCCACCGAGGTCACCGAGGACGTGGTCCGGGAAGTGGCGCTGCCGATGGGCCTGGTCGACGTCAAGGTCTGCGCGGTCGACGAAACTTGGTCGGGGCTGAAGCTGGTGATCCGCAAGGCGCTGCGGTGAGCGCGGCGACCGAGCCGGGCGGCCGCATCCTCACCCTCGACGTGCTGCGCGGCGTCGCCGTGATGGGCATCTTCTCGGTCAACGTGATCGGCTTCGCCATGCCCGACGCGGCCTATCTGAACCCGGCCGCCTATGGCGGCGCCGGCGGCGCCAACCTCGCCGTGTGGGCGCTGAACTTCGTCCTCATCGACAACAAGATGCGCTGCCTGTTCTCGCTGCTGTTCGGGGCCAGCCTGCTGCTCGTCGTCGAGTGGGCCCAGGCGCCGGCCGGCGTCCACTTCCGGCGGATGGGATGGCTGCTCGCCTTCGGCCTCGCCCATTATTTCTTGGTCTGGGACGGCGACATACTCAGCCTCTACGCGCCGGTCGGCATGCTCGCCTTCGCCTTCCGCAGGCTGCCGGTCGAGCGGCTGCTCGCCGCGGCCTTCGTCTTCCTGATCCTGGACGTGGCGATGATGGCGATGCTGTGGAACGCGTTCGCGGCCGGCGAGGCAGCGGCCCATGCCGGCCCCGCGGCGATGGCCCAGTGGCGCAGCGACGCGGCAATGCTGATCCCGCCGAGCCCGGCCGAGCTCGCCCGCGACCTCGCCACTTACCGCGGCGGCTGGGCCGGCATCGTCGCCCACCGCCTCCACGACCAGCTGCTCGGGCCTTTGCTCAATCTCGCGGTGGCGGGCCCGCAGACCCTGGCGCTGATGCTGCTCGGCATGGCCGGCCTCAGGAGCGGCTTCCTGACCGGGGCGTGGGCGCCGGACCGCTACCGCCGCTGGCTCGTCCTCGGCCTCGCCGCCGGCATCCCGGCCCACGCCGCCATCGCCTGGTGGACGTGGCACGGCGGCTTTGGCGCCGCGGACCTGTTCGGGGCCTATTTCCTCTTCTCCTTGCCTTTCTACGGGTTGCAGGCGGCGGGCTATGCGGCGGGGCTGGTGCTGCTGGCGCGGGGCGGAGGGCCGCTGGTCGCGCGCGTCGCCGCGGCGGGGCGGGCGGCCTTCACCAATTATCTGGGCACCAGCCTCGTCGCCGCGGCGATCTTCTTCGGCCCAGGCGGGCTTTACGGGCGAGTCGACCGGCTGCACGCCTGGCTGGTCGCGCCGTGCGTGTGGCTGGCGATGCTCGCCTGGTCGAAGCCCTGGCTCGACCGCTATCGCTACGGCCCGTTCGAATGGGCATGGCGCTCGCTGGCGCGCGGCCGGCTCCAGCCGATGCGGCGCCCTGTTTAGCTACCGCGGGTGCGGCGGCAGAGGGGGTTGGCCTCCGCCTCGAGCAATTCCATCGTGCGCAGATAGAGCGGCCTGAGGCGCGCGACCTGCGGGGTCAGCTCGTCGGGAAAGAAGCGGCCCTCGATCGCCCGCCGCGCGGCGAACTCGATCTCCTCGGCGAGCGCGCCCAGAGGCTCGGCGCCGAACTGGCGGGCTTCCGACTTCATCGTGTGGGCGGGCAGGACCAAGGCGGCGGTGCTGCGGCCGTGCATCGCCGCCTCGATCTTGCCGACCGCCACCTCGCCGTCCTCGCGAAAATAGGAAAGGATGCGCGCAAACCCGGCCCCAAGCTCGGCGCGCGCGGCGAAAAAGACTTCCCAGTCCACGAGTTCGGCATCGTCCACGAACGCCACCCTAGGCCCGGGGAGTAAACGCGCGGTTGATGAAAGACCTCCCGACCGGCCCTATTTGTCGAACGGGTTGGCGCGGCCGCGGGCGGCGAGGCGGATGGGCAAGCCTTCGAAGCCGAACTCGCGGCGCAGGCCGTTGATGAGGTAGCGCAAATAGCTGCCGGGCAGATCGTCGGTGCGGTTGCCGAAGATGACGAAGCTGGGCGGGCGGGTGTTGACCTGGGTGATGTAGCGCAACTTGATGCGCTTACCGCCGGGCGCGGGCGGCGGGTTCTTCTCGACCGCATCCTCGAACCAGCGGTTGAGCTGGCCGGTCGAGACCCGCTTCGACCAGGTGTCGCGTATCTCGAAGGCGGCGGCGAGCAATTGGTCGAGCCCCTTGCCGGTGCGGGCGGAGACGGCGAGCAAAGGCACGCCGGGCGCCTGGCTCAGCCCCTCGCCGAGCGCGGCGCGGATACCCTGGAACAGGCTGCTATGATCGTGCGCGGCGTCCCATTTGTTGATCGCGATGATGAGGGCGCGGCCTTCCTGCAGCACGTTGTCGGCGATCCTCAGATCCTGCGCCTCGAGGCCGAGCGTGCCGTCGAGAAGCAGCACGACCACCTCGGCGAAATTGACCGCCCGCAGCGCGTCGGCGACCGACAGCTTCTCGAGCTTGTCCTGCACCCGCGCCTTCTTGCGCATGCCGGCGGTGTCGATCAGCCGGACCGGGCGGACCTCGCCGTCGGCCCCGCGCCATTCCCAGTCGATCGCGATCGAATCGCGGGTGATGCCGGCCTCCGGGCCGGTGATCAGCCTCTCCTCGTCGAGGAAGCGGTTGATGAGGGTCGACTTGCCGGCATTGGGACGCCCGACGATGGCGAGCTTGAGCGGGCCTTCGGCTTCCCCCTCGTCCCCGGCGCCTTCCTCGCGCTCGATATGGGGGCGCAGATGCTCGAACAAATCGGCGACGCCCTCGCCATGCTCGGCGCTGATCGCGATCGGCTCGCCCAGGCCGAGGCTGTAGGCCTCCATCGCCCCCGCCTCGCCGGCGCGGCCTTCGGCCTTGTTGGCGGCGAGGACGACCGGGGTGGTCGCGCTGCGCAGCCAGCGGGCGATCTCCTCGTCGAGCGGGGTGAGGCCGGCGCGGGCGTCGATCAGGAACAAAGCCGCGTCGGCTTCCGCCACCGCGGCGCTGGTCTGGGCGCGCATGCGGCCGGGAAGGGTCGCGGGGTCCTCCTCCTCGTAGCCGGCGGTGTCGATGACGCGGAAATCCAGGCCGAGCAGGCTCGCCTCGCCCTCGCGCCGGTCGCGGGTCACGCCCGGGCGGTCGTCGACCAGGGCCAGGCGCTTGCCGACGAGCCGGTTGAACAGGGTCGACTTGCCCACGTTGGGGCGGCCGACGATCGCGACGGTGGGCAGCTTCGCCATGGCGAGCGCCCTGCCCCCTTTCCTCCCGCCCGGTCAATGGCGGCGGGGCGTTTGTCGCGAAGCCCCTACCGCCAAGCGGAGAGCTGGCCGTTCTCGTGGAGGATGTAGAGCGTGTTGTTGGCGACGATCGGGGAGATCGACACGGGCAGCTTGGTCTCCACCGTCGACTGGACCGTGCCGGTCTCCGGATCGACGTAGATGATCGAGCCCAGCGAGCTCGCCAGCACCAGCCGGCCGCCGGCCAGCACGGGGCCGACATAGTCGATCGGGTCCGCCTTCTTCTTGACGTTGCGATAGTGCGGCAGCGCCGTCATCCAGCGGACGTGGCCGTTGGCGCGGGAGAGGCAGAGCAATTGCCCCTCGTCGGTGACGACGAAGATCCAGTCGCCCGCCACCCAGGGGGTGGCGATGCCGGCGACGTTGATCTCCCAGACCCGCTGGCCGGTGATCAGCTCGATCGCCACCATGCGCCCGCCCTGGCCGACCGCGTAGACGCGGCCGGCGTCGATCACCGGCTCGGCGTCGATGTCGGAGAGCGAGGTGACGGTGGTCGAGATGCTGGTGCGGGCCAGAGCGTCCTGCCAGAGGACCTGGCCGTTCTCGTAGCGATAGGCGGTGAGCTCGCCCGACGAGAAGCCGGCGACGACGGTCCCCTGCGCGGCGGCCGGGGAAGCGGCGCCGAGCACGCCGGCGATCTCGACCGCGCCCGCGCCCGCCCAGCGCACCGCGCCGTCGGCCGGGTTGAGCGCGAACAATTGATTGTCCTGGGTGACGACGTAGACATTGTCGTTGGCGACGGTCGGCGCGCCCCGCAGCGGCGCGCCCGGCCGCACCGTCCAATAGACCGAGCCGGTCTTGGCATCGAGCGCGGCGGCGTCGCCGGCGCCGGTGGTCGCGTAGATGCGGCCGTTATCGTAGCTGACGCCGCCGCCGAACAGGGTGCCGGACTGGATGTTGCGGCCCTTGACCTGGGTCTGCCACACCGCCGCGCCCGTGCCCGCGTCGAAGGCCCGGACCACCGCCTCGGTGTCGATCGTGTAGATGCGGCCGTCGGCGACGACCGGCGCGGACGCGAGCTGCGCCTTGCTGCTGCTGCCCTCGCCGATCGACACCCGCCAGGCCTGGGCCGGCGCCGCGCCGAGGGCGAGATGGCCCATCGACTTGGCGGCGTTGCCGCCGGCCTGCGTCCAGTCGGCATTGGGCAGCGGCGTCGGCAGCGTCACCGGCACGCCGGCCAGAGCCGGGTCGACCTCGACCACCGCCTCGTTGGAGAGGATCGCGACGCGCTCGCCCAAAGTCGGGGTGATCGGCTTCTTGCCTTTCTTGAAGACGCCGCAGCCGCTCAGCAAGCTGAGCGCGACCAGGGCTGTAACGACACGCTTCATTGACGACCTTCCTGTGATACGCCGGCGGCGGGCTGCTGGATCGCGTCGAAGCCGAGCGAGCTCGCCATCTGCTGCGAGCGCGAACGGATCGAATCCGGCACCTTCTTGTCCTTGGCCATGGCGGTGAAGAGCTTGCCGGCCTCGGCCGGGCGATTGAGCTTGATGTACGACAAGGCGACCATCTCGCCCGCGCTGCCGAAGAAGGCGCTGTCGGGCGTGGCGAGCGGCTTCAGCCGGTCGACCACCGCCTGCGGCGGCAGCCGGTCGAACTCGACGGCGGTGACCCGCACCAGAGCGAGGTCGCGATAGGGCTTGGGGAAATCCTCATTGTCGGCGACGGCGCGGAAATTGGCGACCGCGCCCTTCATGTCGCTCGCCTCGGCGGCGAGGTCGGCGCGGGTCAGCAGCGCGGCGGCCTTGTAGCCGATCGGGCCGTCCTTGATCAGCTGGTCGAGCTTGGGATCGGCCTTCTTCTTGTTGCCGGCGGCGATGTCCTCGAGCGCCGAGACCATCGTCTCGCCGCGCTCGCCGGCCTTCAGCGTGCGCTGGTTCTGCCACCAGATCGCTCCGCCGATCGCCGCGATGAACAGGATCACGCCCGCGATGGCGAGCTTGCCGTAGCGCTGCCAAAGGGCGGCGAACTGGTCGCGGCGCAGCTCCTCGTCCACCTCGCGGTAGAAGGTTTCGTTGTCGACAGGCTTCACCGCCAAGGAAGGTCTCCGAATGTCATCGAGCCGGCGCCGCCGCTCGCCCGCCGCTCTCGCCCAGAACAGCGATACGCACGATGAACGGAAGGGCCGGCGACCGACGCTGCCCCGCGCTCCTCTACTTGGGCGGGACGCCGAACGGCAAGCCTCACTTTTTGGCCCGGTAGATTTGGTCCTCGCCGGGGAAGGCGCGGGCGCGCACCTCCCCGGCATAAGTCGCGACCGCCGCCTCGATGCGCCCGGCGAAATCCTCGTAGCGCTTGACGAAGCGCGGCGCCCGCTCGAACAGGCCGAGCATGTCCTCGGTGACCAGCACCTGGCCGTCGCACGAAGGCGAGGCGCCGATGCCGATCGTGGGACAGGAGACGGTCCGCGTCGCCTCGGCCGCGATCTCCTCCATCACCCCTTCGAGGACGAGCAGGAAGGCGCCGGCCTCGGCGACGGCGCGGGCGTCGGCGAGGATCTTCCTGGCTTCCGCCTCGCTCTTGCCGCGCGCGCCGTAGCCGCCGAGGGCGTTGACCGCCTGCGGAGTGAGGCCGACATGGCCGATCACCGGGATGCCGCGGCCGGCAAGGAAGGCGATCGTCGCCGCCATCGCCTCGCCGCCTTCCAGCTTCACCGCCGCGCATCCGGTCTCCTTCATCACCCGGGATGCGGATTCGAACGCTTGTTCGGACGACGCCTCATAAGACCCGAACGGCATGTCGACAGCGACGAGCGCGTGCCAGCTCCCGCGCACCACCGCCGCGCCGTGCGCGCACATCATG
>JBJMTY010000344.1:0-6861 GCA_045811445.1 Allosphingosinicella sp.
AGAGCCGCGGCACCGTCTCGAGATTGTGGTTGTAGACGTCGGGGCGGGCGGCGACGATCGCCTCGACCGCGGCTTCGGGCTTGTTGCGGAAATCGGGGGTGAGGATTTCGATCGTCGTCGGCGGCGTCGCGCGGCGCAGCGCCTCGATCACCCGCACGAACTGCTTCGCGCCGCCGTCCGGGAGGTCGTCGCGGTCGACCGAAGTGACGACGATGTGGCTGAGGCCCAGCTCTGCCGCCGCGGTGGCGACATGCTCGGGCTCGAGCGGGTCCACGGCGCGCGGCATGCCGGTCTTGACGTTGCAGAAGGCGCAGGCGCGCGTGCAGGTGTCGCCGAGGATCATCACGGTGGCGTGCTTCTTGGTCCAGCACTCGCCGATATTGGGGCAGGCCGCTTCCTCGCAGACAGTGGCAAGGCCCAGGCTGCGCATCAGCTTTCGCGTTTCGGCGAAGCCGGCGCTGGTCGGCGCCTTGACCCGGATCCAGTCGGGCTTGCGGGGCCGCCCGGGTGCCGGCGGCGTCAGGATCGGGTCGGCTTCGCTCATGCGGGCCAGATAGCGACGAACCTCGCCCCTTGCCACCCCTCGCCTCCTCCGGCTAGCGCGGCGCCATGGCCGGCTTCTCCGCCCTCCTCGACGGCTATCGCCGCTTCCGCAAGACGGGCTGGGCGCGCGAGCGCGAGCGCTGGGCCGACCTCGCCGAGGGGCAGAGCCCGCAAGTGCTGGTCATCGCCTGCTCGGACAGCCGGGTCGACCCCGCCACCATCTTCGACGCCCGGCCCGGCGAGATGTTCGTGATCAGGAACGTCGCCGCTTTGGTGCCGCCCTACCAGCCCGACAGCCATTATCATGGCGTCTCGGCGGCGCTCGAGTTCGCGGTGACCCAGCTCGACGTGCGCGAGGTGCTGGTGATGGGCCACGGCCTGTGCGGCGGCTGCGCGGCCTCGCTGACCGGCCAGTTCGACGATGCACGCGGCGGCGAGGGCCATTTCATCGCCCACTGGATCGACCTGCTCGACGCGGCGCGCGACAAGGTGCGGGCCGAGCATCCCAGCCTCGACCGGGCCGCCTTCCAGGCGATGGAGCGCGAAGGCGTCAAGGTGTCGCTGAGCAACCTCAGGACCTTCCCCTGGGTGCGCGAGCGCGAGGCGGACGGGCGGCTCAAGCTGCACGGCGCCGTCTTCTCGATCGCCGACGGCCTGCTCTACGTCTGCGACGAGGCGGCCGGAGATTTCGCGCCAGCCTAGGGCATGCGCCGCGCGGTGACGATCGTGACGCGGGGCGCGAGCATCTGGCCGCGCATCACGCCCTCCCCTTCGGTCGGCGAGGTGGGCGCGGCGAGGATGCGATGGACGACGTCCATCCCCTCGACCACCCGGCCGAACACCGCATAGCCCTGGCCGTCGCCGGCGGAGCCCGGGCCGGCGTCGAGATAATGCTGGTCGCCGACCATGATGGTGAAGTCGCCGCGGGCGGTGCCCAGCGCGAAGCGGGGCGCCGACAAGGCGCCGTCGACATGGCTGAGGCCGGTGAGGCTGGTCGGCTCGTGGGCGATCGGCGGAAACAATTTGCGCGCGTCCCTGACTCCGCCCTGGACCAAGCCGGCGTCCGGGCCGGTCTTCATCGCCCGGTAGAATTCGGCGCCGTCGAGGCGGCGCGCGTCGACGTAGCGCAGGAAATTGCCGGCGGTGACCGGCGCCCGCTGCGTCTCCAGCGCGACGACGATGTCGCCCGCGCTGGTGTGGAGCCGCACCCGGGTGGTCGCCGGGGCCGTGCCGGGCGCTCGCGGGCCTTGCGCCGGGGCGACGCCGGCCACGAGCAAAGCGAAAGCCGCGAGCAGGACGCGGATCACGCGGCCGCCGCCCGCCCGGCCGTGGACCGGCGCGCGCCGTAGAGGAAATAGAGGCCCAGCCCGACGACATGGGCGGCGAAGAAATAAAGCTGGGTGCGCGAGGGCAGGCTGACGAACAGATAGAGGCAGCCCGCTATGCCGAATGGCCCGATCGCCCAGGCGAACGGAGTCGAGAATTTGCGCGGCGCGTCGGGCGCGCGGCGGCGCATGACCAGCATGCAGGCCGAGACCGCGATGAAGGCGGTCAGCGTCCCCGCATTGGCGAGCGCGGCGAGCTCGGAAAGCGGGATGAGGCCGGCCAGCACGCCGACGATGATGGCGGTGAACAAGGTGATGCGCACCGGCGTCCCCCGCGACGACACCCGCGCCAGGCCCGGCGGCAGCAGCCGGTCGCGCGCCATGACGAAGAAGATCCGGCTCTGGCCGTAGAAGAAAGCGAGGATGACGGTGGGGAGCGCGATGACCGCGGAGATCGCCAGATACCGGGCGGCCCAAGGCTTGCCTATCTCGCGCAGGATGAGGGCGAGCGGCTCGGGGCTGTTGGCGAAGCGGGCATAAGCCAGCGCGCCGATCGCCGCCCCGGCGACCGCCATGTAGATGATCACGCAGGCGACCATCGAGCCGACGATGCCGATCGACAGGTCGCGGCCCGGATTTTTCGTCTCCTCGGCGGCGGTGGCGATGGCGTCGAAGCCGTAAAAGGCGAAGAAGATGATCGCCGCCGCCGCCATCACGCCGACCTCGTGGCCCGCCGTCCCGCTCTTGGGGAAGCCGTAGGGCATGAAGGGATGGAAATTGGCCTCGTTGAAATAAGGCAGGGTCACGACAACGAACACGATCAAGGCGACGATCTTCACCAGGACCAAGGCGGCGTTGACGGTGGCGCTCTCCCTCGTCCCGTAGATGAGCAGGCCGGCGACCACCGCAATGATGAAGATGGCGGGTAGGTTGAGGATGCCGCCGAGCTCGGGGCCGCTGGCCAGCGCCATCGGGAAAGCGAAAGCATCGTGGAGCAGCGGCGCCGCATAGCCCGACCAGCCGACGGCGACCGCGCTCACCACCAGCGAATATTCGAGGATGAGGCTCCAGCCGACGATCCAGGCGAGCAATTCGCCGACGACGACGTAGGTGTAGGTGTAGGCGCTGCCCGAGGCCGGGATCATCGTCGCCATCTCGGCATAAGCGAGCGCGGCCGCGGCGCAGATCAGGCCGGCGATGGCGAAGGAGAGGATGACGGCGGGCCCGGCCTTGGCGGCGCCGACGCCGGTCAAGGTGAGGATGCCGGTGCCGACGATCGCGCCGACGCCCAGCGCCACCAGATGCGGCCAGCCGAGGCTGCGGTGCAGCCGATGCTCGGCGGGCATGTCCTCGTCGGCCACCACCGCCTTGCGCGCGAACAGATTCATGCCCCCTCCTTTTGCTTCTTCGTCGCGGTGATAGGCAAGGCGGCGGCGGCTGAACAGGCCTCGCTCAGCCTCCCCGCTTGCGCCGCCTCCGAGCCGGTGCGAGAAACGCGGCCGATGACCAGGCTGCTCGCTGCTTTTTCCCTTTCGCTCTCCGCCTGCACGGCGGCGGTGACGCATCCGACCAAGACGCTCGCCGAGCAACGGGTCGACATCGAATATTGCACCGCGGACGCCAACCACAAATATTGGATGGATCCGATCGCGGCCCTGCTCCACGCCTACGATTGCCTGGAGGCGAAAGGCTATCAGCGGAGCAACCGCCACGTCTCCGCCCAGGTCGAAAGCGCGGTGCGCGGCAAGGACCGCCCCGCCGCCCGTCCCGCTCAGCCCTGCCGCGTCCCCTGCGGCGGCTGAGCGCCCTTTAGGTCAAAAGACGAAGTCGGCGCCGGTGAGGGCGTGGTTGTCGGCGACGGTGACCGAGAGGATGAGGTCGGCGTTGCCGTCGCCGTCGAGATCGGCCTGGACCGACCAGACGTTGCCGCTCGTGAGCTCGGCCCTGAGCTCGCCGGCATGGCCGCCGAACGCCCCGTCGCCGATGAACGTGAAATGCCCGGCGCGGCTCACATCGATGCGGTCGCCGCTGGCGAAGTCGAGGATATGGTCGAGCGAGGCGGCGGTCGATTCGGCGACGCTCTGGTAGCGGAACACGTCGTTGCCGCCGCCGCCCGACAGCGTGTCGGCGCCGAGCCCGCCGAACAGCAGGTCGCCGCCCGCGCCGCCGTGGAGCGTGTCGTCGGCCTTGCCGGCGAAGATGCGGAACGCGCCGCCGTCCTGCTCGGCCGAGCCGTCGAAGCGCAGCGTCTCGGCCGCGCCGAGGCCGCCGCCGTTGAACGTCATCACCGCCCCCGCCGCCACCGTGTCGTCGGCGGTGGCGATGTCGTAGTGGAACGGCGTCCCCGGCGCGTAGAAGCGCGCGTCCGACCCCGACATCAAGGTCACCGTCTCGACATTGACCAACGAGGTGCCGGCGAGCACGAGCGTATAATCGCCGCGCAGCACGAGGATGTCCGCGCCCGCGCCGCCGTCGACATGGTCGCTCGCCGCGAACCGCCCGTCCTCGGCGAAGAAGAAGACGTCGACCCCGCTGCCGCCGGTCAAGGCGTCGACCCCCTTGCCGCCGTAGATGAAGAAGCCGCCGTCGCGCTCCGCCGAGCCGTCGAAGGTCAAATTCTCGCCCGCCTCGAGCGTCGAGGCGTTGACGATGAGCTGGGTCCCCGCCGCCACCGCCGCGTCGAGCGTCGCCAAATTGTAGCCGAAGGGCGACGCCGAGCCGCCGCCGAAGCGGGCGTCGCCGTGGGTGAGGATCGCCAGGGTCTCGACGCCGGCCAGGCTGCCGGCGCCCAATGTCACCCCGCCGCGATAATCCCCCTGCAACGCCAGCACGTCCTTGCCGCCGCCGCCCTCGACCCGGTCCGCCGCCGTGAACGACGCGCCGAAGTAAAAGCCGTCTCCACCGCTGCCGCCGACGGCGATGTCGTCCCCGCCCTGGCTGAGATTGAAGAAGGTCGCGACGTCGCTGCCGACGATCCAGTCGTTGCCGCTCGTGCCGAACGGCGCGGCGTTGGTCGCGTGGGTGGGAGCGGGCGCCCAGCCGCCGAAATTGTCGGCGGTGAGCTGGGCCGCCGAGACGCCGGCGAAGCGCAGCACCGTGAAATAGCTGCCGTCATGGTTCGGGCTGACCATCAGATAGGTGTAGCCGTCCGCCTCGCTCAGGATCGCATAGCCCGACGCGAACGGGTTACCGCCGGTGTAATTCTTGAAATAGGCCATCGCGCCGGACGCGAAATCGACGACGTCGCCGCCGGGGCCGGCCGCGAAGTCGGCGACCGTGACCGAGCCGGAATAAGCATCGACGGTGCCGGAGACGTGGATGGTGTCGCGGCCGGCGCCCAGCACCAGGTCGACATAGCCGAGCGTCGGGCCGTCGAACGTCACCGAATCGTCGCCCGCGCCGAGATCGATGCTCGCGCCGAGGCCGCCGAACGCGGTGTAGCTGACGATGTCGTTGCCGTCGCCGCCGGCGATCGTGGTGATCGCGCCGGAGACCGCACCGCCGCGGGTAACCTCGATGCGGTCGTTGCCCGCGCCGCCGCGCAGCACGTCCGCCGCGGCGTTGGTTTCGACGAGATGGTCGTCGCCCGCGCCGCCGTCCAGCACGTCGTCGTCGGCGCCGCCGTAGAGGGTGTCATTGCCGTCGCCGCCGTCGATCGTGTCCGCGCCCACGCCGCCGTCCAGCAGGTCGTCGCCCGCGCCGCCGCTCATCATATTAGCCGCGGCGTTGCCGGTGATCGTCTGGCCGGTCGAGAGCATGCCGACCAGGTTCTCGACATTGCCGGCGACGGTATAATTGGAGACGTAGATGCGCGCCGTGTCGGTGCCTTCGCCGGCATTCTCGAAGATGCCGCTGGACGCGCTGCGGACCAGGTAGACGTCGTCGCCGGCACCCCCCTTGAGCAAGGCCTCGAAGCCGCCGTCGTCGAGCGTGTCGCCGCCGCCGGCGCCGAGCAGGGTCTGCAAGGTCGCGCCGGCGGTCAGGCTCTGGCCGCCCGCCGAGAGGCCGCGCAGCACTTCGAGATTGGCGCCGAGCGTGTAGCTGGCGAGCGCGGTGCGGACCTCGTCGGTGCCGAACCCGAACGTTTCGACGACGCTGTCGGCGAGGCTGTCGACGAAATAGACGTCGCCGCCGTTGCCGCCGATCATCACATCGTCGCCGCCGCCGCCGTCGAGCGTGTCGCCGCCCGAGCCGCCGGTGATGGTGTTGGCGCCGCCATTGCCGGTCAGCGTCTGGCCGAACGCGGACGTGCCGGTCAGCTTCTCGAGATTGGCGCCGAGCGTGTAGGCGGCGAGGGCGGTCTCGACCGTGTCGGTGCCTTCGCCGGCCGCCTCGGTGACCGTGTCGGACGCATTGTCGACGACATAAACATCGTTGCCGAGGCCGCCGGCCATGACGTCGGCACCGGCCGCGCCGTCGATGCGGTCGTCGCCCGCGCCGCCGGTGATCGTGTTGGCCGAGCCGTTGCCGGTCAGCGTCTGGCCGGTCGAGAGCAGGCCGACCAAATTTTCGAGATTGGCGCCCAAGGTCGTCGCGGCGAGCCTGGAGCGGACGGTGTCGGTGCCCTGGTTCGCCAGCTCGGTGATCGAATCGGAGGCATTGTCGACGACATAGATGTCGTCGCCGAGGCCGCCGCTCATCGAGTCGGCGCCGGCGCCGCCGTCGAGCAGGTCGCTGCCCCCGCCGCCGGTCAGGAAGTCGTTGCCGGCGCCTCCGGTAAGCCGGTCGGCGCCGGCCCCGCCGGTAATCGAGAAGCTGCCGCTGGTCTCGGCCGATCCGTTGAAGACGAGGCTTTCGTCGGCTGCGAGGCCGCTGGCGTTGACCGTCAACGTGCCGAAGGCGAGGTTGGCGTCCACCAGGGTCAGATCGTAATTGTCGGCCGTCGCGCCCTGGCCGCCGTAGCGCGTGTCGGCGCGGCCGAGCAGCAGCAGGGTCTCGATGCTGGTCAGGCTGGTGGCCGAAAGCGTCAGGCCGGCATAATTGCCCTGCAGCG
>JBJMTY010000345.1:0-3772 GCA_045811445.1 Allosphingosinicella sp.
ATGCGCGCGCTTACGCCTGGCACAAGAGCGCCTATCCCGAGCGGGCGCTGGCCGAGGTCGACAGCCTGCTGCGCGACCGGCCCCACGATCCTTTCTATCTCGAGCTCAAGGGCCAGGTCCTGCTCGAATCGGGGCGGCCCGCCGACGCGCTCGGGTCGCTGCGCGAGGCAATCGCCCGCGCGCCCGACCAGCCGCTGATCGCCGCCTTGTTCGGCCACGCCCTCATCTCCACCGACGATCCCAAGAATTTCCAGGAAGCCAAAGCGGTGCTGCGCGGCGCCATCGGCCGCGACAATTCCAACCCCGACGCCTGGTACCAGCTCGGCATCGTCTACGACCGCGAAGGGGACGAGGGCCGCGCCGCGCTGGCGACGGCGGAGCGCTACAATCTCGAAGGCGAATCGCGCCTCGCGCTCGCCCATGCCGAGCAGGCGCTGAAGTCGCTCCCGTCGGGCACGAGCGACTGGATCCGGGCCCAGGACATCACCATGGTGTCGCGCACCGAGATCGAGCGCGACAAGAAGCATGGCGGCTCCGATCGCCACTGAGCCCCCCTCCCGCGCTTCTGCCCTCAAACGTTGGTCGACCGCCCTCGTCGCCGGCCTGCTCGGCGCCGCGGTCGCGGCGTGCGTCATGTACGCGGCGTCCGGCCCGGTGGTCAGGGCCTACATCCTCGACCATCCCGATCTGCTCCCCGAAGCGATGGCCAAGCTGGAGGCTCGCGAGACCGGCAAGGTCGTCGCCGCCAACCGCGCCGCCATCGAGACGCCGTTCGCCGGGGCGTGGGCGGGCGCGAAGGACGGCGACGTCACCCTGGTCGAGTTCTTCGATTATGCCTGCCCCTATTGCCGCCGGACCAACGCCGACGTGGACCGGCTGCTGGGCGAGGACCCGAAGCTCAAGATGGTGTGGCGCGAATGGCCGGTGCTCGGCCCGGACAGCGAGAATGCCGCCCAGGCGAGCCTCGCCGCGGCCGCCGCGGGGCGCTTCAAGCCGTTCCACGACGCGCTGTTCGCCGCCGGGCGTCCCTCGGCCGAGACGATCGCCCGCGCCGCCCAGGCGGCGGGCGTCGCGCCCGACGCCGTCGCCCGCACCCGCGCCGACGCCTCCGCCCACGCCGAGGTCGAACGCAATCGCCAGCTCGCCATGGCCCTGCGCGCCAACGGCACTCCGACCTTCGTGGTGGGGAACCGGGTTCTGCAGGGCGCGGTGGGCTACGAGGCGCTCAAGGCCGCCGTCGCCGAGGCGAGGGCGCCGAAAACCTAGGTTTTCCGGCCGAAGATCGGGCGAATGGGGAAGAGAGCGCGCTCGCGCGCGGTGAGGCGCGGGCGGCGGCGCTCGCGGCCCTCGCGCTCCAGCATCGCCGCTTCCCATTCGAGCGCCCGCGCCTGCTCGAGCAGGGGGAGCGCCACGTCGTGCCGATATTCGCGGGCATGGTCGCGGGTCCGAGCCGCCTGGTCGCGAAGTGCTGCCGCGTTGGTCATGTTCTGCCCCGTCTGACGCGCCCCGATCGGCGCTCGAAGAGAGGGCTAGCAGCGGCCGCGCCGCCGTCCAGACGGCCATTTCAGCCGCCCGAAAACGGGACTCGCGCCGGCCATTCGTTAACGCACCGCTAACCATGTTTCACGGGAGGGGCGAGGGTTGACCGGCCTCGACGCCCGCCCTATCTCGCCCCCGCGCTGCCCGATCGTCTAATGGTAAGACTACGGACTCTGACTCCGTCAATCGAGGTTCGAATCCTCGTCGGGCATCCACTCTTCCTTGTCAGGGACAGGTCGTTTCGGAGGCGCGCTTGCCGTCGCCGCCGCTTGGCTGTAACCATGGCGCCAAGTCACGGGGCGGCCCTCCCGCCGCCTCGAAACGAGAACATAAGAGTGTTTCGCATGGCGCAGCAGGCCGCGACGGCTCCGCTCCCGCCGGCACGAGAACCGGCTGAGGCGGCAGGACCCCCGCTCCACGAGCGGCGGCACTATCCGCGCCCCTGCTATGGCGCGCTCGATCTCGGCACCAACAATTGCCGGCTGCTCATCGCCCGCCCCGCCGAGGAAGGCTTCGTCGTGATCGACGCCTTCTCGCGCGTCGTGCGGCTGGGCGAGGGGCTGGCGACGAGCGGCCGCATCGCCGATGACGCGCAGGACCGCGCCGTCGCGGCGCTCGGCGTCTGCGCCGAGAAATTGCGCCGCCGCCGCGTCACCCTCTCGCGCTCGGTCGCCACCGAGGCCTGCCGCCGCGCCGTCAACGGCCGCCATTTCGTCGAGCGGGTCAAGCACGAGACCGGCATCGCGCTCGAGATCATCTCCCCCGAGGAGGAAGCCCGGCTCGCCATGCTCGGCTGCCACCGCCTGCTCGAGCCGGGCGACGGCCCCGCGCTGATCTTCGACATAGGCGGCGGCTCGACCGAATTGGTGCTGGTTGACACCGACGGCGACGCGGTGCCCAAGATCAAATGCTGGTGGAGCGCGCCCTGGGGCGTCGTCTCGCTGACCGAGAGCGAGGGGCGCGAGTTCGGCGACGCCGCCGAGCGGCTCGCCGCTTACTCGCGGATGAAGGAGCGGGTCCGCCACGCCTTCCGCCGCTTCGCCGAGCTGCTGCCGCCCGGGCGCGACAACATCCGCCTGCTCGGCACCAGCGGCACGGTGACGACCCTCGCGAGCGTCCACCTTGCCTTGCCGAGCTACGACCGGCGGGCGGTCGACGGGCTGCTCATGCCGGCGGAATCGATGCGCGCGATCAACGCCATGCTGTCGCGGATGAGCCTGGAGGAGCGCGCCCAGCTCCCTTGCATCGGCCACGACCGCGCCGATCTCGTCGTCGCCGGCTGCGCGATCCTCGAGGCGATCATGGACATCTGGCCTGCAAGGACGCTCGGCATCGCCGACCGCGGCATCCGCGAGGGCATCCTGCGCTCGCTGATGGCGCGCGACGGGCACAAATTGTGAGTAGCTCCTCCCCGGAACGGGGTGGGGGACCAGGCGAAGCCTGGTGGAGGGGCCCCACGTCCCCATGCTCGCTGCGCTCGCCCCCCTCCACCGGACTGCGTCCGGTCCCCCTCCCCGTGCCGGGGAGGAGCAAATGACCACGCGCGTCCGTACCGCCAAGGGGCGCAAGGTCGGCTCGACCAAATGGCTCGAGCGGCAGCTCAACGATCCCTATGTGAAGCGCGCCAAGGCCGAGGGCTTCCGCTCGCGCGCCGCCTATAAGCTCGCCGAGCTCGACGACCGTTTCGCTTTGCTGAAGGGCGTCGAGCGCGTGATCGACCTCGGCGTCGCGCCGGGCGGCTGGACCCAGATCGTGCGCCGGCGCGCGCCGCGCGCGGTCGTGGTCGGCATCGACTTGCTCCCCACCGAGCCGATCGACGGCGCGATCCTACTCCAGATGGACTTCCTCGACGAGGCCGCCCCCGATCGCCTGCGCGAGGCGCTGGGCGGCCCCGCGGACCTAATCCTCTCAGACATGGCGGCGAACACGGTCGGCCACCCGCAGACCGACCATTTGCGCACCATGGCCCTGGTCGAGACCGGCCTCGCATTCGCCGCCGAGGTGCTGAGGCCGGGCGGGGCCTATGTCGCCAAGGTGCTGGCCGGCGGCGCCGACAACAATCTGGTCGCCGAGCTCAAGCGGCTGTTCACCAGCGTCAAGCACGCCAAGCCGCCGGCGAGCCGGCCCGAGTCGGCCGAGGTCTACGTCATCGCGACGGGGTTCCGCGGCGCGAAATAAGGCATCGACGAGCGCTGAGGGTTTCCGCGGCGTCATTCGAGCGCGATGGATTTTC
>JBJMTY010000346.1:0-2484 GCA_045811445.1 Allosphingosinicella sp.
CACCATCGCATCGGTGCCCCCGCAGGGTGGACGCAAGCACCCGAACCAGGAGTTCGTTCAGGTCGACACGACGAACATCCTGTTCATCTGCGGCGGTGCCTTCGACGGCCTCGAGAAGATCATCCGCCAGCGCACGGCCAAGACGGGCATCGGTTTCGGCGCCGAGGTCGCTTCGCCGGACGATCTGCTGAAGTTCGGCCTCATTCCCGAGTTCGTCGGCCGCCTGCCGGTGATCGCGACGCTCGAGGATCTGGACGAGATCGCCTTGGTCAAGATCCTCAAGGAGCCGAAGAACGCCCTCGTCAAGCAATACGCCAAGCTGTTCGACATGGAGGACGTGAAGCTCAGCTTCACCGAGGAGGCTTTGGTCGCGGTCGCCAAGAAGGCGATCGAGCGCAAGACCGGCGCGCGCGGCCTCCGCTCGATCCTCGAGAACATCCTGCTCGACACGATGTTCGATTTGCCCTCGATGGACGGGGTCGACGAGGTGATGATCGACAAGGACGTGGTCGAGGGCCGCAAGGACCCGGTCCGCGTCTATGCCGAGAAGAAAGGCGAGAGCGCGGCCTGACCGGCGCCTGAGCCTTGGACGTTCCAGCCCACGCGTCGCCGGGCCGCCCCTTCTATCTCGCGGCGCTGCCGGCCTTCCTGTTCCGGACCGACCCGGTGCCGGCGCGCTACGTCGTCAAGGCGTGGCTGCTGGCGCTGCTGCCCAGCCTCGCGCTGAGCGGCCTCGTCGGGCTGCTGCTGCCGGAGGCCGGGCGGCCCGATTTCAACCCGCAGGTGACCGGGCCGGCGACGCTGGCGTTCCTGCTGGTGATCGTCTCGCCGGCGATCGAGACCCTGATCCTCGCGCCGCTCGTCCTGGTGCTGAACCGGTGGCTCGGTGCGGGGCCGGCGGTCGTCGTCGCCGCTCTGCTCTGGGCCGGGGCGCACAGCTTCGCCGCGGCGGCCTGGGGGCTGATCGTGTGGTGGCCGTTCCTGATCATGTCGATCGCCTTGCTCACCTGGCGAAGCGAGGGGCTCGGCAAGGCGCTGCTGCTCGTGTTCGCGATCCACGCCCTGCAGAACGCCGTCGGGGCGGGGATGCTGCTACTGATCGGGCCTTGATCGGCCGTTTGCATTGATGCGCCGGGGGGCGGCGTCCATATAGGGGGCAAGCGCGCCGACAGGCCCATCGGAGTTATGATGACCCAGACCTTCCCCGTTCTTCCGCTTCGCGACATCGTCGTCTTCCCGCAGATGATCGTGCCCCTGTTCGTCGGCCGCGACAAATCGGTGGCGGCGCTGGAGAGCGCGATGACCGCGGACAAGAACATCTTCCTCATCTCGCAGCTCGATCCGGCCGAGGACGATCCCGACCGCGACGCGCTCTACGACATGGGCGTGATCGCCACCGTGCTGCAGCTTTTGAAGCTGCCCGACGGGACGGTCCGCGTCCTCGTCGAAGGCCAGCAGCGCGCGTCGCTGGTCGCGATGCGGCCCGAGGACAATCACCTCGTCGCCGACGTCGAGCCCGTCGAGACGGCGGAGCCGGAAGGGACCGAGGTCGAGGCGCTGATGCGCTCGGTGATCGAGCAGTTCGAGAATTATTCGAAGCTCAACAAGAAGCTCCCGGCCGAGGCCGCCGTCCAGCTCTCGTCGATCGAGGCGCCCTCGAAGCTCGGCGACATGGTCGCCTCCAACATCAACATCAAGGTCTCGGACAAGCAGACCCTGCTCGCCGAGCTGAACCCCGCGCGGCGGCTGGAGATGGTGTTCGCCTTCATGGAAGGCGAGCTCGGCGTGCTGCAGGTCGAGAAGCGCATCCGCTCGCGGGTCAAGCGCCAGATGGAGAAGACCCAGCGCGAATATTATCTCAACGAGCAATTGAAGGCGATCCAGCGCGAGCTCGGCAACGAGGGCGAGGAAGGCGACGGCGACGAGCTGGCCGAGCTGGCCAAGAAGGTCGCCAAGACCCGGCTGTCGAAGGAAGCCCGCTCCAAGGCCAATTCGGAGCTCAAGAAGCTCAAGGCGATGGCGCCGATGTCGGCCGAGGCGACGGTCAGCCGCAACTATCTCGACGTGCTGCTCGGCCTGCCCTGGGGCAAGAAGTCGAAGGTCAAGAAGGACATAGGCGACGCCCAGCGCATCCTCGACGAGGACCATTACGGGCTCGAGAAGGTCAAGGACCGGATCATCGAATATCTCGCGGTGCAGGCGCGCACCAACAAGCTCAAAGGGCCGATCCTGTGCCTGGTCGGCCCGCCGGGCGTCGGCAAGACCTCGCTCGGCCGCTCGATCGCCAAGGCGACGGGGCGCGAGTTCGTCCGCCAGTCGCTGGGCGGAGTCCGCGACGAGGCCGAGATACGCGGCCACCGCCGCACCTATATCGGGTCGCTGCCGGGCAAGATCATCTCGAACCTGCGCAAGGCGGGGACGTCCAACCCGCTCTTCCTGCTCGACGAGATCGACAAGCTCGGCCAGGATTTCCGCGGCGATCCG
>JBJMTY010000347.1:0-17319 GCA_045811445.1 Allosphingosinicella sp.
GACGGCGGCGGCCTCGCGGCGCTGGGTGGCGGCGACCGCGTCGACGACGGTGGCGGCGCGCGAGCGGGCCTCGGACGGCGGCGCGCCTTCCGAGCGGGCCGCGAGCGTCGCGCCGACGCTCTGCTCGGCGCGCACCGCGCCGGCGACCTGCGCGGCGGCGGCGTGCCACAGCGGCGCGAGGCGGAAGGCGTAGGCGATCCGCGCCGACGCCCACATCAAGGCGAAGACGATCAGCGCGAACGAGGTTGCGATGACGAGCAATTCGACCGGCATGCCGGGCAGCCATTCGTCGGCGGTGCGCCGGGCGAGCACGTCGGCGAGCCACGGCTCGAGCAAGGCCAGCTCGGCGCCGAGCGCGATCGACACGCCCAAAGCGGCGAGCGCGGCGCCGGCGATGATCCTCACCCACCCCTCGAACAGCGAGCGGGTGTTGTCGAACAGCAAAAAGGCGATGAAGAAGGGCCCGAGCGCGAGCAGCAGCCCGGCGATCAGCCGCACGCCGCCCAGCCCCGCGATCGTGCCGATCAGGAAGATCATCCGCGCCCCGCCGATGGCGAAGGTGTTGAAGCCGGGATAGACCTGCGGCGCGATGTCCGGGGCGCTCACCGTGCCGTTGGCGTCGGTGACGGCGACCGGACGCCCTTCGCCCAGGATGGCGAGGGCGAGGAAGGCCTGGTCGGCGCCGTCGAGCCGGGCGACGAGGCCGCCGCCCGGAAGCCCGCTCGGCGCGCCGATCTCGCCGGCGAGCTGGGCCGGGGCGCTCATCGCGACGTCGTAGACGAGGGTGCGGTAGGCGGGCCAGCTCGTCGCCAGCGCCAGCACCACCCCGATCTTGACGAAGGCGAGGACGCCGGTGCGCACGTCCGGCCCCTGGCCGAGCAGCATGCGGTAGCCGATCAGGGCGATGAACAAGGTGAGGAAGCCGACCAGCACGAAGTAGAGGGTCGAGCCCGGCGTCGCCAGCGCCGCCCAGGCGCCCGCGCCCAGCGTCTGCGCCCGGCAATCGAGGAAGGCGAGGATCGCCTGGAGGAACCCGGCGCCCTGCGGCAGCGGCTGGCAGGCGTCCATCACGCCATCTCCAGCAAACGCGGGATCCACTCGGCCGGGTCGTCGCCGGTCTGCGCGCGGATCTCGTCGAGCAGGCGCACGGTGCGCTCGCGACCCGACAATATGGTGAGCAAGTCCTGCTCGCCGGTGAGGTTCAGCCGCGCGACGACGCTGTCGGTGCCGTGCTTGACCAGGAAGGCGTGCGAATTGTCCGGCAGCGTCCGCACCAGCTCATATTCGTGCGCGGTGAGGCCGAAGCCGTCGATATAATGCTCGGCCCGCGCCTTCGGGTTGGCCATGAAGATCTGGGTTGCGGCCTGCTCGACGATCGCGCTCGCGATCCGGCTCTCCAGCGCGTCCTGGGCGCTCTGGGTGGCGAAGCCGACGATGCCGTTCCTTTTGCGGATCGTCTTTTCCCAATCCTTGATGCGGCGCACGAACACGTCGTCGTCGAGCGCCTTCCAGCCTTCGTCGACGACGATGATCGCGGCGCTGCCGTCCAGCCGCTCCTCGACCCGGTGGAACAGGTACATCATCGCCGGGGTGCGCAGCGCCGGATCGTCGAGGATCTGGGTCATGTCGAAGCCGACCGCCTCGGCGGTGAGGTCGGTCTTGTCGCGGTCGTTGTCGAACAGCCAGGCCCGCTCGCCCTCGCCCCACCACGGCCTCAGCCGCGACCACAGATCGTTGGCGGTCGGGCGATGGCCGCCGCGGAACAGCTCCGCCAGGTGGCGCAGCCGCCGATGGTCGGCGGGCTGGGCGAAATTGGCGTCGATCGCGTCCTTGATCTTGGCGATCTCGTCTATGTCCGCCCCGCCGGCGAGCAGTGCCACCCAGTCGATCAAAAACTGGCGGTTGGCCGCATTGTCGGGGAGCTGCAGCGGGTTGAGCCCCGAGGGCGTCCCCGGCCGCAGCAGGTCGTAGCGGCCGCCGATGGCGCGGATGAACAATTCCGCACCCCGGTCCTTGTCGAAGAAGATGATGCGCGGGCGGAACTTGCGCGCCTGGGCGAGGAGGAAGTTCAGCACCACCGTCTTGCCCGAGCCCGACGGCCCGATCACGGTGAAATTGCCGAGGTCGCCCTGGTGGAAGTTGAAATAATAGGGCCCCGCCGCGGTCGTCTCGAGCAGGGTGACCGCTTCGCCCCAATGATTGCCGTCGGCCTTGCCGAGCGGGAAATTGTGGCCGCTGGCGAGCCCGGCGAAATTGCCGGTCGAGACGAGGCCGCGCCGGGCGATGTAGCGGAAGTTGCCGGGGAATTGCGCCCAGAAGGCCGGCTCGAGCGCGATCTCCTCGCGCACCGACATCATGCCGAGGTCGGCGAGCGCGGCCTGCACTTCCGCCACCCCCTCGTCGACCGCGGCGGGAGTCTCGGCGCGGAGCGCGATGGTCATGTGGTGCTCGCCGAAGCCGGCGCGGCCGGCGGCGACCTCGTCCTTGGCGTTGGCGAGCTCCGCGCGCAGGCTCACCGCTTCGTCCTCGGCCGAGCGCATCCGCCTCAGCGACAGGTTCATCCGCGACAAGGCCGCCGCCCGCTCGACGAAGCCGAACGATTGCGAGACGGTAAGCTCGAACGGCAAACGCAGCAGCTCGTCGAGCATCCCGGCCATGGTCTGGGCGGGATAGTCCTTGATCGAGACCATGCCGAGGAAGCTGCGCGGCGTCGCCCCGGCCGGCCCGAGCTCGACCGTCTCCTGCCCGAAGCTGATCCGGCGGTAGGGCAGATAATCGCCGAGATCCTCGTGCGGCAGCAGCACCGGCCGCATCTCGCCGTTGAGCAGCACCGAGAGGAATTCGAGCGGCTCGGAGCAGGGCCCGTGCGGCGTGTCGTAGACGCCGAGCAGGCGCGGCTCGTAGCTGCCGAGCGCCGCCATCAAGGCGTCGCGGGCCTGGGCGAGCTGGTGCAGCTCGTAGGCGGCGCCGGCCTCGGGCGCGGTGGTGGCGGCGCGGCCGAGCCGCTCGCGAAAGCGGTCGAGCCGGCCGACCCGGCCCTGCAGCGGGCGGCGAATCAGGGTCAGGAACAGCTCGTTGACGTAGAGCTTCTTGCCCTCCAGCCGCCGCCGCCACGCCGCGTCGAGCCGGCGTGAGAAGGGGTCGGGATGGGTGTCGGAAAGCCCCACGTCGATCCGCCGCCTGACGACGTGGTGGTAGAGGGCGAAGCGCGAGGAGCCGATCGCCTGCAGCATCGCGTCGCGCAGCCGCTTCCTGTAATTGATCTCCTCGGTGTCCGCCGTCTCGAACAGGAGGCCGCGCAGGTGGATGACCTGCATCAGCAGGCCGTCGCGCGTCTCGATCGTATGGTCGTCGACGTGGCGGCCGTAGGGGAGGTGCTTCCCCGCCGGCTGCTCCTTCGACGGCGCGCGCGCGTCGCGGGTCAGGGGCGGTAGGAGTTGCATCCCCACACCTTGTGGTTCTTGACGCGCGGACAGCGGGCGACCTTGGTCAGCCACAGGTCGAAGAAGCGCGGCTCGCGGACGCACAGCAGCACGCCGACGAAATGGATGAGCAAGGCGGCGGCGAGCGCCCACAGCGAACGGAAGATCAGGAACAGCTCGGTCGCCACCACGGCGTTGGCGATGAAATAGGAATAGGTCACGCCCGCGAACATCTGCGGGCGCGTCAGGGCGACGAACAGGCGGTCATGCTCGAGCCCGTCCACGGCTCAGCCTCCGAGGCTGGACGTGGACTGGATTCCCGCGACGATGCTCGCCGCACCGAACAGAATGAAGCAGCCGAGGATGACGGTCGCGCCGTAGCGCCAGTTGATCCGGCCGGTCAGCATCATGAAGCCGACCGAGGCGACGGCGATCACCGCCACCACCGTCGCGACCGTGCCGAGCAGGGTGCCCTGCAGCCAGCGCACCGCCGAGACGATGACGCCCGACCCCTGCGGGTCGGCGCCGGAATAGGAATCCTGCGCCAGCGCGGCGGAGGCCCAGGCCATCGCACCGGCCGCATAAGCGGCGCCGAACCAACGTCTTACTTGTTCAATCACATTATTTCCCCAGCCCTCATCGAATCGGGCGAACCGGCCGCAGATATTAACTGTTGTCAGGGACTTGCCAATAGCGGCCCGTCGCAGGCCGGCCCGAACGTCCCCCTTTCGCACCCCGGTACCCCGGGGAGTCAAGTCCCGAGCAGCGGCCAGGCGCGGTCGCGCTCTGACATGAGGGCGGGCGGCGCGGGCCATTCGATGCCGATCGCGGGGTCGTCCCAGCGCACCCCCGCACCGGCTTCGGGGGCGTAGGGGGCGCTCATCAGATAATGGACCTGGGTGTCCGGCTCGAGGGTCAGGAGACCGTGCGCGAACCCCTCCGGGACGAACAGGGACGCGCCGCTCGCGGGCGAAAGCTCGAAGCCCCGCCAGTGGCGAAAGGTCGCCGAGCCGGGCCGCAGGTCGACGGCGACGTCCCACAGGCGCCCGGCGAGGCAGGAGACGATCTTCGCCTCGCCGTGCGGGGCGTGCTGGTAGTGGAGGCCGCGCAGCATGTGGCGGGCGAGGCCGTGCGACAGATTCTCCTGGGCGACCTCGAAAGGCAGGCCGGCGCGGGCCATCTCGTCGCGGCAGAACATGCGGGCGAAGCGGCCGCGCTCGTCGGCGGCGACGTCCCAGCGCAGCAGGCACAACCCTTCGATGCCGCTCGGCTCAATCCGCATGGCTGAAGCTCCTGATTTCCGGAATGGCGGTGACGAACCGCCCGCCCCACTTTGCCACCTCGGGGAGCTGGCTGACGATCTCGCGCCTGAGGTTCCAGGGCAGGATCAGGACATGGTCGGGCCGTTCCTTCAGCAGGCGATCGACCGGGTGAACCGGGATGCGGCTTCCCGGCAGGAGCCTGCCTTGCTTGGCGGGATTGCGGTCGACGACGAAGGCGATGTCGGCCGCGCTCGCGCCGACATGGTTGAGCAGGGTGTTGCCCTTGGCCGCCGCGCCGTAGCCGGCGACGCTCTCCCCCCGTTCGCGCGCCGCGGTCAGGAAGTCGGCGAGGCCGCGCCGGACCGTCTCCACGCGTTCGGCGAATCCCTCATAGCCGCGCGGCGCGTCGAGGCCGGCGGCGACTTCCTCGGCGATGAGGGAGAAAGCGCGCGCGCTCGGCGTGCCCGATCGGCCGGCCAGGACCCGCAATGAGCCGCCGTGGGTCGGCTGGCGCTCGGCGTCGACCAGCGCCAGGCCATTGCGCTCCAGCGCGGTGCGCAGCGCGAGCAGCGAGAGATAGGTGAAATGCTCGTGGTAGATGGTGTCGAACTGGGTCTCGCGGATCAGGTTGAGCAGGTGGGGGAATTCCACGGCGAACAGCCCCTCGGGCGCCAGCAGGGTGCGGACGCCGGCGAGGAAGTCGTTGATGTCGGGCACGTGGGCGAGGACGTTGGTCGCGACGATCAGGTCCGCGCGGCCTTCACCGGCCAGGCGCCGGGCGGCGGCCTCGCCGAAAAAGGCGATCTCGGTCCTGAGGCCGCGCGCCCGCGCCGCCTCGGCGACCCCCGCGGACGGCTCGACCCCCCAGGCCGGCACGCTGCGCGCCCGGAAGCAGGAGAGCAAGGCGCCGTCGTTGCTGCCGATCTCGACCACGTTCGAACCCGGCCCGAGGCCGAGGCGAGCGGTCAGCGCGCCGGCGAGCGCGTCGCAATGGGCCAGCCAGCTTTCGGAGAAAGAGGAGAAATAAGGATAATCCGCCGCGAACAGCGCGTGGCGCGGCACCACCGGCTCGACCTGGACGAGCCGGCATCGGTCGCAGACGCGGGCGTGGAGCGGGTAGGCGGGATCGGGCGCCGGCGTGCCCGGGGCGACCAGCGCATTGGCGAGGGGCTGCCGGCCGAGGTCGACTAGGCTGCGGGTGAGCGCGGCGCCGCAGCCCTGGCACGTCGCTTGGCTCACGGCAGCGACTCCCAGGCCTGGATCTGGGCTTCGCACAGCGCCTGTGCCGGCGCGCCCGCGGCGAAAGCGGCATACCAGTGGGCCGTCCACTCGATCATCTCGGCAGCGCCGAGGCGCGGCCGCCATCCCAAAGTCTCCCGGGCAAGCGAGGCGTCGAGCGACAGAGCCGCCGCTTCCGGCGGGTGCGGGCCCGGGTCCGCTTCCCAGCCGCCGGCGCCGAGCGCCTCGGCCAGCGCCGCCACCGTCACGCTCTCGCCCGAGGCCGGCCCGAAATTGAGGGCCGGAGGCAGAGCGCCGCCCCCGCCGGCCAGGCGCTCGAGGTAAAGGAGATAGCCGGCCAGCGGGTCGAGGACGTGCTGCCACGGCCGCGTCGCTTGCGGAAACCTGAGGCGCAGCGGTGCGCCCCGTCGCGCCGCGCGCCACAGATCGGGCACCAGGCGGTCCTCGGCGAAATCGCCGCCGCCGATCACGTTGCCCGCGCGGGCGGTCGCGATCGCTAAACGGTGCGCGAAGCTGCGCGCGATCAGCTCGACGCTCGCCTTGGAGGCCGAATAGGGATCGTCGCCGCCGAGCGGGTCGGTCTCGCGGAACGGCCGCTTTGGTCCCGGCTGGGCATAGACCTTGTCGGTGGTCGCGATCAGCACCGCCTCGGCCCCGCCCAGCGCCGCGAGCAGATGCGCACTGCCCAGCACGTTGGTGGCGATCGTGCCGACCGGGTCGGCATGCCCCCGCCGTACCAGAGCCTGGGCGGCGAGGTGGAGCACGATTTGCGGCCGCGCCCGCCGCACCGCCTCGGCCACCGCCGCGCGGTCGCGAAGGTCGCCGATCGTCTCGGAAGCGAGGAGGCCGCCCGGCAGCGCCGTCCACAGCGCCTCAGGCGCTTCCGCCGCCAGCGCGAAGCCGTGCGTCTCGGCGCCGAGCCGCGCCAGCCACAAGGCGGCCCACGCCCCCTTGAAGCCGGTATGGCCGGTGAGCAGGACTCGCCGGCCGCGCCAGAAAGCCGGGTCGGGCCGCGGCGCCGCCGGGTCTACCAGCTCTTCCACGGCGCCTCGCCGCTCGCCCACAAAGCCTCGAGCTGGGCTCGCTCCCTCAGCGTGTCCATCGGCTGCCAGAAGCCTTCGTGGCGGAAGGCGGCCAGCTCGCCGTCGGCGGCGAGGCCGGCGAGCGGCTCCATCTCCCACGCCGTCTCGTCGCCGGCGATGCGCCGCACCACCCGCGGCTCGAGCACGAAGAAGCCGCCGTTGATCCAGCCGTCGGCGGGCTTCTCCTCGAACCGCGCGACCCGCTCGCCGTCGAGCACCGTCGCCCCGAACCGGCCGGGCGGCCGCACCGCGGTCAGGGTCGCCTCGCGCCCCTGCTCGCGGTGGAAGGCGATCAGCCGCCCGACGTCCACGTCGGAGAGGCCGTCGCCATAGGTCATGCAGAAGGGCTCGTCGGGGTCGAGCAAATGGGCGATCCGCCGCAGCCGTCCGCCGGTCTGCGTCTCCGCGCCGGTATCGACCAGGGTGACCCGCCAGTCCGGCACGCCGTCGCCCCGCAGCAGGCTGACCGATCCGGTCGCGAGGTCGACGGTGAGGTCGGAGCGGTGCAGGACGAAATTGGCGAAATATTCCTTGATCAGATAGCCCTTGTAGCCAAGGCAGACGATGAAGTCGCTGAGGCCGTGGCGGGCATAGCCCATCATGATGTGCCACAGGATCGGCTGGCCGCCGATCTCGACCATCGGCTTGGGCCTCATCGCCGTCTCCTCCGACAGCCTCGAGCCGATCCCGCCGGCGAGCAGCACCACTTTCATGCCAGCCTCTCCCTCAGGCCACGCGCTTCAGGTAGCAGGACGGCCAATAGGTGACCCGCTCCTTCACGCAGCCTTCGTTGAACAGCCATTCCGGCTCGACCGTCTCGAACCGCTCGTCCTCGCCAAGGAACGCCTCGATCGCCGCGACCGGATTGTTCGAGCCCCAGTCCGCCCCGCTGCGCGGCGCCCCGGCCAGGTCGCGCATGATGCCGTCCTGCACGACGACATAGCCGCCGACGCCGACCAGGGGCGCATAGGCGCGAAGCTCGGCCAGGACATGGTCGCGGCTGTGGTTCGAATCGAGCACGACCAGCGCCTTTTCTCCTTCTGCGAGCCGCCGCCGCACCTCCGCCAGGGTTTCCGGCGCGGTCGAGCTGGCCTCGATCGTCTCGATCCGGCGGGCGAGGGGGTGCGCCTCGATCGCGGCGCGGTTGGCGGCACGTATCTCCACGTCGATGCCGATGACCCGGCCATGCCCCATCGCCTCGAACAAGGAGGCGAAGAAGACCAGGGAGCCGCCATGGGCGATCCCGGTCTCGACGACGACGTCGGGCTTTTCGCTCCACACCAGCTCCTGCAGCCGCACGATGTCCTCGGGGAGCTGGATGATCGGCCGGCCGAGCCAGGTGAAGCTGTAGACGTGCTTGGCGTCCCAGCCGGCGCGCAGCCAGGCGCGCGAGGCCGCGGCGAATCCCTCGGCGCTCGCCATCGGGAAGCTGCGCTGCCCCCCGTCGTCCCCGACGATCGTGACGCGCGCCTCGGTTTCGTCGATGATCGTCCTCAACCCGCGCTCCCTCGTTGCGAGCGATCTAATGCGGGGCCCGGCCCGCGCGCGCAAGCCGCCCCGCTTGCGGGCGCGTCCGCTTCGTGAAAAGGGCGCGGGCCTATGAAAAGAGCCCACGCTTGAGCTTCTCCCTCTCCGCCCGGCTGCGCCGCGAGGTGGCCCGCTTCCTGTGGCCGCCCGCCTTCGCCGCGCCGCTGCCGCCTCCGCTGCCGCCGGGCACGACCTATGCGGGCGACGGGCTGATCACCCAGAACAACAGCGATTTCCTCGACGATCCGCGCTTCAGGCGGGCCTATGCGGCGGGGGAGGCGACCGGCTCGTGGCGCGGCCACGCCTTGCACTGGCGCGCTTACGTCATTTGCTGGGCGGCGACGCGGGCGCTGTCGGTCCCCGGCGATTTCGTCGAGTGCGGCGTCAATCGCGGCGGGTTTTCGCGGATGCTCGCCGATTATGTCGGCCTCGACGCCTTTCCCGACAGGAAGCTCTACCTCGTCGACACCTTTTGCGGCCTCCCCGAGAGGGACCTTCCGGGCGCGGCCGGCAAGGGCCTGGAGGGCTTCTACGCCGAATGCCATGACGACGTGCTGCGCACCTTCGCGGACGTTCCCAACGCGGTGGTGATTCGCGGGCTGGTGCCCGAAATACTGCCGGACGTCCCCGCCCGCACCGTCTGCTACCTCTCGATCGACCTCAACACGGTCGAGCCGAGCGTCGCCGCGCTGGCCCATTTCTGGCCGCTCATGTCGCCCGGCGCGGTGGCGGTGCTCGACGATTACGGCTTCGTCAATTTCCGCGACCAGAAGCAGGCGTTCGACCGCTTCGCCGCCGGCCTCGGGGTCGAGATATTGATGCTGCCGACCGGCCAGGGCCTGCTCATCAAGCCGCCCGCGGGCTGAACGATGCGGGTCGTGGTGACCGGCGGACGCGCCGGCGCGCGCAAGCCGCCCCGCTTGCGGGCGCGGGCACTTCGTGGAAGAGGCGAGCCGATGCCCGCCGCTCCCTCTCCCGGCAAGACCCTCGAAGCGGCGTTGCGCTCCGTCGGCCGGGACCCCGCGACCCGCGGCGCGATCGTCGCGGCGCTGCTCGACTTCGAACGGCGGCCGGAAAACCGGTTCACCACAATCCGCGACGATTGCACGGGGCCGATCGTCGACGCGCTCCATGCCGGCGTCGACACGGTGTCGAAGCGGCTGGCCGGCGGGCTGGTCCTCGAATTCCCCTACCGCTCGAAGATCGCCCGCGATTTCGTCATGGCGAAGCCCGCGGAGCCCGACCATGTCTGGGAGCCGCAGACCACCAGGCTCCTCCTTCACCTCGCCGCGGGGATCGAGCATGCGATCGTCGGCGGCGCCTATTTCGGCGACCAGGCGGTGCCGCTCGCTCACGCCCTGAGGGGGCGCGGCGTGTGCCACGCCTTCGAGCCCGATGCCGATCAGGCGCGAATGCTGGAACGCAACGCCGCGCTCAACCGGCTCGACAATCTTCGCGTCCACGCGCTCGGCCTGTGGAGCGATGCCTCGGCCTTTCTCGCCTTTCGGGGCGCCGATGCTCTGGCCTCGACCGTCGCCGCGGAAACCGGCATCGCGACGACGACGATCGACCTTTATGCGGCGGCGGCGGGGATAGGCCGCCTCGGGCTGGTGATGCTCGACCTCGAAGGCGCCGAGCTCGAAGTGCTGAAGGGCGCCGAGGCGCGGATCCGCCGCGATTCCCCCCATCTCGTCTTCGAGGTGCACGGCGCCTACACGGATTGGAGCGAGGGGCTGCCCAACACCGATATCGGCCGCTTCCTCGCCGCCCTCGGCTACACGCTCTTCGCCATCCGCGACTTCCAGTCCAACGTCGAGATGGCCGGTCGCCCGGTCGAGCTGGTGCCGGCGCAGACCGCGTGGCTGGAGGGCCCGCCGCACGGCTTCAACATGCTCGCGGTGAGGGACGCCGCCATCCTTGCCGACCCCTTGTTCCGGATCGTTCCCGGGGTCAGCCCGAAGCTGCTCTTCCATCGCGATCCCGCGCTTCACCATCCCGTGGGCGGCCTGTGATCACGGTCTTGGGGGCCGGGGGCTTCATCGGCTCCCACCTCGTCCGCTACCTGCGGGCCGAAGGCGTGGAATGCTGGGCCCCGGGCCGCGACGAGCCGGTCGCGGGCCGCCCGCTCGGCCATGTCGTCTATGCCATCGGCCTCACCGCGGACTTCCGGGAGCGTCCGCTCGACACGATCGAGGCCCATGTCTGCCGCCTGCTCGCCCTCGTTCGCGCCGCCTCGTTCGATTCGCTGCTCTATCTCTCCTCGACCCGCGTCTACCGCGGAGGCGAGGCTCCGGCCCGCGAAGGGGACGCGCTGCGCCTCAGCCCGGCCGATCCGGAAGACATCTACGCTTTGTCGAAGGCGGCGGGCGAAGCTCTGGTCCTGTCGCTGGGCGCCAGGGGCCGGGTCGCCCGGCTGTCCAACGTCTACGGGCGAGGGCAGGACCAGACCTTTCTTTCGATGCTGATTGACGAGGCCCGCGACAAGGGCCGCATCGTGCTGCGCACCGCGGCCGATTCCTCCAAGGATTATCTGGCCGTCGACGACGCGGTCCGCCTGCTGGCGGGCATCGCGCGCGAAGGCCGCCACCGCCTCTACAATGTCGCCAGCGGCGTGCCCGTCGCGCATGGCGATCTCGCCGCGGCCATCGCGCGCGAGACGAGCTGCGAGGTCCGGATCGAGCCCGGGGCCCCCATTGTCCGCTTCCCCCGCATCGACATAGACCGGATCCGCGCCGAGTTCGGCTTCGAGCCGCGCGGCGTCCTCGCCGACGTGCCGGATCTCCTGGCGGCCGGCCGCTGATTCACGGCGCCTCGGGAATTTCGGCCGGTCGCAGGAGCGCCAGATGGTCGGCGTCGGCCTGCGCGGCGCGGGGAAAGCGCAGCCCTGCCGCGATCGCCGCCTCGTCGCTCCGGAAAGCGAAGCCGCAAATGTGCGGCGGCGCCCAGCCCCGGCGGGCCCGGTGCCGCCAGAGGAACTGGACGATTCGGCTCCTCACTCTCCGGCGCGGCAGCCGCCCCGGCACCGGCCCGTCATAGCCCTCGCGGCGCAGGCGCTCCAGCAGCGCGGCCCGGCGCGCCGGGTCGTCGACCCAGCGCAGCGCCTGGCCGAGCTCGGCGAGGACGCCCGCGCGATCCAGCGGCGGCAGCCGGTCTCCCGTCTCGCGACGGACGATCTCATATTCATGGTAGAGCATGTTCTGGCCCAGGTTGAGGCCGGGAAGCGGCGCCGCGCCGAGCCATTCGCGGTCCCCGAACGTGTCCAGGAAGTCCGCGAAGTCGCCGCCCTTGCCCGAAAGATAGCCCATCCCGTTGCTGCGCTCCGAGGCGTAGACGATGCCGGTCGGCCGGTCGGCGAACAGATAGCGGTCCTCGAGCGCGAGGAACCGGCACATGAACGCCGAATCGGGGCCGGTCGAATTGCAGATGTCGCCGAAGCGCGCGGCGATCGCGTCGAGCGCCCCGCGGGGAACCACGCAGTTCGACAATATCGGCAAGGCGTGGGCCGCCTCCACCACCCGCCCGGTCGCGAGCAGCAAGGCGACGCGGGCGGTCTCGATCTCGTAGAGCTTGCCCGTCCAGGGCGCCTGCCAGATCCGCAGCGGCGGGGGGACGCGGCTGCTATGGTCGATCGGGAAAGCGATCAGCCGGTCGGGCCTGCGGTCGGCAAGGGCCCGGATCCGGTCCCAATGGCCCGGCTTCGAGAACTTGCGGTCGTAATGGAGGGTGAAATGGGTGGCCGGGGAGCGCTCCAGCGCCTGCCGCAGCGCCCAGTCCCAATGCTCCGGCATCGACAGCTCCGCCGGCGGCCGCAAATAGGTGACGCCCTCCGCTTCGCAAAAGGCGCGCAGCGCACCCTCGGCCGCCGAATTGTCGGAGACGTAGAGGTCGATGTCGACGCCTTGGTCCTTCAGGGAGCGGACGGCGTTCATCGCCAGATCGGGCCGGTTGCGGGTCGGGATCAGCGCGGCGAGGGAAGCGGACATGGGCGAAAGCTGTAGACAAATCGCGCCGTGGCGCCAGCGGCTTCGCGAGGCTGGACGAACGGCGGCTTTGATGCCAACCCGGCGCGCGATGACCCTCGCAATCTCCGCCGCGACATAAGCCATGGCCCGCCTCAATCTCGCCGGCGTCAGCGTCGAGCTGCCCATCTATCATGCCAGCGCCCGCTCGATGCGGCGCTCGGCGCTGAACGGCGCGCTCGGCCGCAAGCTTCACCTCGATCACGGCCGGATGAGCGTCCCGGCCCTGACCGACATCGATCTCGATCTCAAGGACGGAGACCGGCTGGCCCTGCTCGGTCCCAACGGCGCGGGGAAGAGCATATTGCTGCGGACCATGGCCGGGGTCTACGCGCCGGCGCGGGGGCAGGTGACGCGGGTCGGCCGGGTCGCGCCCCTGCTCAGCCAGGGAATCGGCCTCGACGCCGGCGCCACCGGCCTCGAGAATATCTACCGCCTCGGCATGCACCTCGACATACCGCCGCGCGCGATGCGCGGCCGGGTCGAGGAGATCGTCGACTGGACCGAGCTCGGCCGCTTCATCGACGCGCCGGTCCGAACCTATTCGGCCGGCATGATCATGCGCCTCGCCTTCGCGGTCTCTACCTCGGCGCCGGCCGACATCCTGCTGATCGACGAGTGGATCGGGGTGGTCGACGCCGATT
The DNA here is from genome assembly GCA_045811445.1 of Allosphingosinicella sp. Lineage (GTDB taxonomy): Bacteria > Pseudomonadota > Alphaproteobacteria > Sphingomonadales > Sphingomonadaceae > Allosphingosinicella. The sequence goes on from JBJMTY010000347.1 coordinate 13,196, forward strand.
TCCAGCACAAGGCGCACGATCGCATGGCGGCGTTCGTCGGCGCGACCCGTATCCTCATATTGGCCTCGCACCATGCCGAGCTGCTGCGCTTGTGGTGCGAGGACGCGGTTCGGCTCGAGGCCGGGCGCATCGTCGCGCGCGGCACGCTCGAGGCCTTGCTGCCCTCGCAGGCGGCGGCCGCATGAGCGCCGAGGGTCTCGCCGCCGCGCTGGCCGCCGTCGAGGGGTGGGAGCCCGGCGCCGAGACGCGCAGCTGGAGCGAGCTCGGCCTCGACAGCTTCGGCCTGCTGTCCTTGCGCTTCGCCGTCGAGGAAGCGCTGGGGCGCGAGCTCAGCGACGCGGAATGGCTCGCCGCGCGCACCCCGGCCGATCTGCTGCGGCTCGAGGCGGCGGCGGCCGGACCGGACGCCGCCGGCTTCGCCATCGAGGAGACGGTCGAGATCGGCATGCCGCAGATGGCGCTCGGCGGCCTGTCCGAAAGCTGGCTGTTCCGGCACCTGGGCGATCTCCACTGGAGGCTGGTGGGCCGCGCCTTGGGCGTCGCGCCGCACGCGATGCGGGGCGGCGAAGGCGGGCGCATTTTTCCCGCCTTCAACCGCGTCCGCGTCGAATCCTCGCCGCTGGCCGATTTTCGCGAAGGCGCCGCGCTGCGCTTCGAGGCGAAGCTCGTCCCCGCCGGCGGCGGTCTGTGCTTCGCCGAGATGCGGGGCGAGACGGCGGACGGATGCATGCTCTCCGCCACCTTGATGTCCACCCTCGTCGCGCCGGCGGGGGAGGGCGGCGGCCGGCTTGCCCCGGCGGTTCCGGCCGCGGGAGAAAGCGGGCCGGCCGGGCCGTTCGCGGACTTCGCCGCCGGCTTCGCCCAGCGCCGCGCGCAGCGGGACGCGCCGCGCCCTGTGCTCGAGCGGCGAGCCTATCCGCTGCAGCCGCAATATGATTTCAACGGGGTCGGCCTGCTTTATTGCGCGGCTTATCCGATGATCGCCGATCTCAGCGAGATGGCCGCGTCCGGCCGCGGTCCGAAATGGGCGGCCGAGGCGAGCACCCGGCGTCGCGAAATCTTCTATTTCGGCAATGCCGGGCTCGACACGGAGCTCGAATGGCGCCTGCACCGCCGCCAGGACGGCGATAGCCCGTCGCTCGCCTCCCTGGTCGCGGACGGCGGCAGGGTCATCGCCGAGGTGGAGACTTTGAGGGCGCCGCGATGAGCGGGCGCCGGGCCTTCATCGTCGGCAACGGCGCCCAGGCGCACGTCGTCCGCTCGATGCTGGCCGGGCGCGAGATCGTCTTCCTGGTGCAGAAGGATGCCGGCCCCGGCGAGGCGTTGCAGGACGCCTTTTTCGCCGCCCCCGATCGCGACGCGGATCTCTACATCGCCATCGGCGACACGCCGGTCAGGCGGCTCTATTTCGATCGTGCCAGGGCGCTCGGCCTCGCCGTCGCCAATTGCATCGCGCCCAATGCCTTCGTCGCGCCCGACGCGTTGATCGGCCAGGGCCTGTTCCTCGGCGCCGGTGGGGCGATCGGCGCGCGCAGCCGGGTCGGCGACAACGTGATCGTCAACACCATGTCGTCGGTCGATCATGATTGCCTGGTCGAGGACGATGTCCAGATCACCGCCGGCGTGACCTTGGGCTCGCACCTCGCGATCGGCGCGCGCTGCTATTTCGGGATGAAGAGCTGCGTCCTTCCGCGCATCGAGATCGGCGCCGACAGCGTCGTGATGGCGGGCGCGCTCGTCGTCCGCTCCGCCCCGGCCGGGGTGATGCTCGGCGGCTCGCCGGCGCGGATCATCGGCCCGGCCCAGGGAGCGGCGGCGCCCGCTTGACCGCCGCCGCGGCCCTTTTGTCCCCGCGCATCGCCCGGGCGCGCCGGGCGCGCCGCGCCTTCAGCACGCCCCAGGCCGCGCGGCCGAAGACCGGCGCCGAGAGCGCCAGCGCCGCCAGCAGCCGGATCAGCGAGACGTGCGGCCGGAACGCGCCTTTCGCCTCGGCCCGCTGGCGCCGGTAAAGGGCGGCGAGGCCCGGCGCCGTCGTGCTCAAAGTGAATCGCGACAGCATGCGCTCGCGGCCGGCCCGGCCGAGGCGGGCCGCCCGGTCGCGGTCGCGCAGCAGCGCGCGGATCGCGCGGGCGAGGTCTTGCGGGTCGCCGGGATTGGCGAGAAGGCCGGTCTCGCCGTCCACCACCGCGTCGGGCATGCCGCCCACCCGGGTCGCGACGGTCGGCCGCGCCATCAGCAGCGATTCGACGGTGCCGCCCAGATTCTCGACCAAAGAGGCCTGGACCGACACGTCGAGGTCGACCAGCACGGCCGGCGTGCTGTTGCGCCATCCGGCGAAGAACACGACGTCGCTCAGCCCTCGTTCGGCGACATAGGCGCGGAGGTCCGCTTCCGTCTCGGCGGCGCGGTCGCCCCAGCCGCAGCCGACCAGGATCAGCCGCGCGTCGGGGAATTCCTCGCGGACGAACGGCATGGCGTCGATCAGGTCCGGGGTGCCCTTGATGTAGCGCCCCCGCGCCACCTGCGGCACGAAGTCGCTGTCGCCGCATCTTGGATAGAAGACCGCGATCGAGCCGACCAGCGGGGTGCCGTCGGGAAGGCCGAACTCGGCGCGCAGCCCGGTGGGCGCCGCGGCTTCGGGCACGAAATTCCCCTCCGGCGGCCCGTAATAGAGCGTCTCGAGGATCAGCCGCTCCTTTATGCCGGCTTCGCGGAAGAGCGCGGCGCTGATCTCGCAGGAGGGAATGAGGCCCGTCTCCATCCAGGCGGTGCGCCGCTCAAGCCGCGCGATGGCGGGCGCCTCCATGTAGAAAGGCGTGGTCGACATTTCGAGCCGCACCGGCACGTCGGCCAGCCAGGCGGCGGGACGGGCGTAGAAGGTCGAGCTCATGATGTGCGACTGGACGACGTCGAAGCGGTTGCGGCGCATCCACCAGGCGAGGCGGATCACCCTCAGCGGGAAGAGCAGCAAGGCGCGCCGTCCGAACACCTCCATCGGAAAGAAATGGACCGGCACCCCCGCCTTGCGGCACATGTCCGCGGTCGGCCCCTCGCCTGGAAGCACGGCGACGCCGTCGCAGCCGAGCCGCGCCAGCGCCTCGAGCTGCTCGCACACCCATCGCCCGCCGGCGGGCGAAGCGAAGACGTGGCAAACTCTGAGCGGCCGTCCCGGGAAGGCGCCGTCTTTCTCGGGTGTCGGCATCATGGGGGGGTCTAGAGGAACGCCCAAAAAGATGCCACAGCCCCGCTTCTTGTCAGGAGTCGCCGGCGGTCGGCGCGCCGCCGCGGGAGAAAGTATATGTCCGATCGTCTCGTCCTGTCCGCGCCGGACGTCCGGGACGAGGACATCGCCGCCGTGGTCGAGGCGCTGCGCAGCGGCATGCTGACCAAGGGGCCGTTCACCGCCCGGTTCGAGCAGGCTTTCGCCGATTATGTCGGCGCCCCCCACGCCGTCGCCGTGTCGAGCGGAACCGCCGGCCTGCACCTCGCCGTGCGCGCCGCCGGGGTGGACGAGGGGGCGGAGGTGATCACCTCGCCGTTCAGCTACATCGCGTCCGCCAATGCCGTGCTCTACGAGCGTGGTACGCCGGTGTTCGTCGACATCGACGAGGCGAGCATGACCCTCGAGCCGGCGCTCGCCGCCGCGGCGGTCACCGGGCGCACCCGCGCCATCCTCCCGGTCGACGTCTTCGGCCAGCCCTGCGACCTCGATCCCCTCGCCGCCCTCTGCGAGCGCCGAGGCCTGACTTTGATCGAGGATTCGTGCGAGGCGATCGGCGCCGAATATCGCGGCCGCAAGGTCGGCGCGGCGGCGGACTTCACCATCTTCTCCTTCTTCCCCAACAAGCAGATGACCACCGGCGAAGGCGCGATCGTCACCTGCCGCGACGCCGCCGCCGCCGCGTCGCTCCGCACGATGCGCAACCAGGGCGTCGCCCACGACGCCTCGAGCCTCCACCATGTCGGCCTCGGCTACAATTACCGGATGACCGAGATGTCGGCCGCGCTCGGAGTGGGCCAGATCGGGCGGATCGACGAGATGCTGGCGATGCGCGAGCAGGTCGCCGGCTGGTATCGGGAGCGGCTGGCCGGCGTCGCCGGGGCCGAGCTGATCGCCCCCGCGC